>JAYTGR010000204.1:0-16736 GCA_043733205.1 Chthonomonadaceae bacterium | reverse complement strand
CCATAGACCTGCGGCCTGCCTTCGTTTACCAGCACACGATCCAATAGCAGAGCGTAGTCCTGACCCGGCAGTTTGCCGGATCGATAGGCGGTTCGAATTTACCATTTCCAGCAGTTCCGCGCGCAGGGTCTGGTTCGTGATTGCAGACGCGGCGCTCATTCTCCTGTCCGTGTTCGCCCGCATAATCAGGAGCAGCCCGTGCTCCACAGGGGCATGGTCCAGCGGGCCAGGCCCGACCAGGAGAGGGATACTGAGGAGGTGCAGCGAATCCGCTCCTGCAGCCAGCGTATAGGCTCCCGGCACGATACCTTCGATCTCAAACTGTCCTTCGTCGTCTGATAGAACTGTCGCGATCAGGACATGCGTCGTATCGAAAAGAGCGATCTGCAGCCTCTGGGCAGCCCCGAACCAGTTTTTGGGGACACGCTCGATAACCACCTGCCCCACAACGTGATTTAAACGGATGAGGCTGGCGCCCTTCGGCGGCTGCACGTAGGCGGCGGCAGACTGTGAGGCCGACTGGGGCTGCGCTCCGGCCCATTGGGGCAAAATGCCAAACACGCATAGTACACAAAAGGTGATGACATATCGACAGGATACGATTTGCTGAGGGCATGCAGAGCGCATTGGCGGAGAGATCCTTTGTGGGCAGATTGGCTGGCAGTTCCGCAGCATTGCACACTTCGTGTGTCGAAAAATCGTGTCGAATGGCACACATTTTTTGTTCCTGCCACTGCATACTCCTTTCCTTGGCACTATCTCTTTCTTGACATATCCCAGATTGTGTGTTATCATCATGGCATGTTAGAAAATGCACAAGTGCTCAAAGAAAAGCTGCGGTCGGTGGGGATGCGAATTACCGCACCCCGTCTCGCGGTATTGGCTGCGGTCCACCACGGCGGGCATTTTAACGCCGACGCCATCACCGTCGCTGCCCGGGAACGGCTCGGCAGCCTCTCCCGACAGGCCGTCTATGATAACCTTCATGCCCTGCTGGAAGTGGGACTGGTACGGCGAATCGAACCCGCGAACGCTCCCGCGCTCTATGAAGCACGGGTCGGTGACAACCATCATCATCTGGTATGCAGGCAGTGCGGCCGGGTTGAGGATGTGGACTGTGTCGTCGGGCATCGTCCTTGTCTGGAACCTGCCGCAACGCACGGGTTTCTTATTGCGGAAGCCGAAGTCACCTTCTGGGGCATCTGTCCAACATGCCAGAATTCTGGCACGCAAAACGAAACCGAGACGAATACCGGCAGTGCGCCCGGCATCATATCGGAAACTAAAACATAAAGCGCCGGAGATCCGCCGGCTGCGCAGACAACTCCGGCTAGCGCGAGGACGGGGTGCCCCGTCCTCGCGCTAGCTCTCACTCAGAAGGTAAAGTCAATGGAAAAACAGACATCAGCGAGCACAGCACTGGACAATGTGAATGGTGACAGCACGCCCGAGCGTGAAGACCATACGACAGTCGTAGGCAGGATGAATGACGACAGCCATGCCGTCGATGACATCCAATCGCATACGGAAGACCACGCGATTGGTGAAGGCCATACGGCGGTCGTTGGCGAGATGAACGAGGCAGGCACAGCAGCTGCTGAGAGCAAGTGCCCCTTCATGGGCGGAGAGCTCAAGCAGGCCGCTGGAGGCGGCACGAGAAACCGTGACTGGTGGCCAAATCAGCTGAAGCTGAATATTCTCCGTCAGCACTCCTGCCTGTCCAATCCGATGGGGGAGGCGTTCAACTATGCGGAGGAGTTCAAGACCCTCGATCTGGCTGCCGTGAAGCAGGATCTCTTCGATCTGATGACCGCGTCCCAGGAGTGGTGGCCAGCCGACTATGGCCACTATGGGCCGTTCTTTATTCGGATGACCTGGCATAGCGCCGGTACTTACCGCATCGCGGACGGCCGTGGCGGCGCGGGTGCCGGCTCGCAGCGCTTTGCGCCTCTCAACAGCTGGCCTGACAATGCAAACCTCGACAAGGCCCGTATGCTGCTCTGGCCGATCAAACAGAAATACGGCAATAAAATTTCATGGGCCGATTTGATGGTTCTCACCGGCAACTGCGCCTTGGAGTCGATGGGCTTCAAGACCTTCGGTTTCGGCGGCGGACGTGCGGATGTTTGGGAGCCTCAGGAAGACATCTATTGGGGTTCCGAAACGGAGTGGCTGGGAGACAAACGGTATACGGGCGACCGCGAACTGGAGAATCCTCTGGGAGCCGTTCAGATGGGACTGATCTACGTGAAACCGGAAGGCCCGAACGGAAAGCCGGACCCGCTCGCGTCAGCCCGCGATATTCGGGAGACCTTTGGCCGCATGGCCATGAACGATGAAGAGACGGTCGCGCTGATTGCGGGCGGCCACTCCTTCGGCAAAACCCACGGCGCTGCCGATCCCGTTACGTATGTCAGCCGAGAACCGGCTGCTGCGGGCATCGAGGAGCAGAGCCTTGGCTGGAAAAATTCATTCGGCAGCGGCAATGGCGTCCACACGATTACCAGTGGCCTCGAAGGAGCATGGACCACCACGCCCGCGAAGTGGAGCAACAACTACTTCGAGAACCTGTTCGGCTATGAGTGGGAGCTGACAAAGAGCCCGGCCGGTGCGAATCAGTGGAAACCGAAAGACGACGGAGGCGCCGGTACGGTGCCGGATGCGCACGATCCATCAAAGAGTCACGCCCCATTCATGCTGACGACGGACATCGCTCTGAGGGTAGACCCGGCCTACGAGAAAGTCTCCAGACGTTTCTACGAGCATCCAGAGGAGCTTGCAGATGCCTTTGCCCGGGCATGGTTTAAGCTCACGCACCGCGATATGGGGCCGCTTCCCCGCTACCTGGGGCCGGAAGTGCCTGCGGAAGTGCTGATCTGGCAGGATCCTGTTCCGGCCGTGACGCATGCACTGATCGACGCTACAGACATCGCCGCACTGAAAGCTAGGATCCTTGCGTCAGGACTGTCGGTGTCCCAGTTGGTATCGGCCGCCTGGGCATCGGCATCCACCTTCCGCGGCTCCGATAAACGCGGCGGCGCGAATGGCGCCCGCATTCGGCTTGCCCCCCAGAAGGACTGGCAGGTCAACAATCCTGCTCAGCTGGCGCACGTGTTAAGCACCCTGGAGGGCATCCAGACAGAGTTCAACAGCGCAGCATCGGGCGGCAGGCAGGTTTCTCTGGCTGATTTGATCGTTCTGGGTGGATCTGCAGGCATCGAGCAGGCGGCAAAAAATGCCGGGATGAATGTGACAGTGCCTTTCACGCCGGGACGTACCGATGCGTCGCAGGAGCAGACCGATGTGGAAGCCTTCGCTGTCCTCGAACCGAAGACAGACGGGTTCCGCAACTGCAGCTGCGCGGTATCGGCAGAGGATATGCTGGTGGACAGAGCACAGCTGCTGACGCTGACAGCGCCGGAGATGACGGCGCTCGTGGGAGGCATGCGTGTGCTGAACACGAACTTCGATCGGTCCAGGCACGGGGTCTTCACCAGCCGCCCAGAGACGCTCACCAACGACTTCTTCGTCAATCTGCTCGATTTGGGCACAACGTGGAAGGCGGTTTCGGAGGCACAGGACGTGTTCGAGGGCCGTGATCGTTCAACAGGTGCCGTCAAATGGACGGCTGCCCGTGTCGATCTCATCTTCGGTTCGAACTCTGAGCTAAGAGCTATCGCGGAGGTCTATGGATGTAAGGGTTCTCAGGAAAAGTTCGTGCATGACTTTATCGCATCCTGGACCAAGGTGATGAACCTTGACCGCTTCGACCTGGACTGACGCCATATAGCCAATGAACAGAAGGGGCGCCTGCAGTTTTCTGTACTGCAGGCGCCCTTAATTTTGCAGCAGAGGAAAGCCTGTTGCGCTATGGCGCTTCTTCGGCGTAGCCGTAGGCACGGGTGTGGGCTTCGGGCAGATAGGCTGACAGGAGGTCGATTGTTGCCTGGATGTCTTCGATATGGGCCATCTCGTTGACGGTGTGGATATAGCGCGTCGGGATCGAGAGGGTGAAGGAGGCGACTCCGCCGCGGCTGCGTTGGATGCCTCCGGCGTCGGTGCCTCCACGGGGCAGGATCTCCAGCTGATATTTGATGCCCTTCGCCTCCGCAATGTCCCGGAAATGGCGGACAAGTTTCGGATGACAGAGCAGGGAGGAGTCGACGATCTTGATGGCGGTTCCTTTGCCGAGCTGCGTTACCTGGTCCTGCTCGGGAACGCCGGGCAGATCGACGGCAAGCGTCACGTCGAGCGCGATGCCGATGTCGGGCTGGAGGGCGTAGGCTGCGGTCGTCGCGCCGCGCAGTCCGACCTCTTCCTGGGTGGTAGCGACCGCAATGATACTCGCCTTCGTTGGTGTGCCCTGGAGCTTGCGGAGCGCTTCGATCATGATGAATACGCTGAGACGGTCGTCGAGAGTCTTGCTCACGACCATGTCGCCGACCCGCTCTGCCGTGCGGTCCATGGTGACCATGTCGCCCTGCTCGACGAGCGATTTGACCTTCTCGCCCGACATGCCGAGATCGACGAAGAACTCCTCGATCTTGGGCGATTTGCCGCTTTCTTCCGCTGTCAGCAGATGGGTCGGTTTGATGCCCGGCATCAGGGTGCCGCGCAGCGTCTGACCCGCAAATCCGTGTACCAGCACCCGCTGCGCCACCATCGCGCGGGGATCCCAGCCGCCGACCGGCAGCAGCCGCAGAAATCCCCGGTCGTCGATATGCTTCACCATGAAGCCTATCTCGTCCATGTGCGCCGCGATCATAACCCGAGGGCCGTCGGCTGCGCCCTTCTTAAAGGCGATCACGTTGCCCATCACGTCGACTTCCAGCGTATCGCACAGCGGCCGCAGCTCCTCGATCACCAGCTTACGGATCGCGTCTTCACGGCTCGGGATCCCCGGCGTCTCACAGATCCGTTTTAACAGACCAAAATTCAGTTCGCTCATAACACTCTCCTGCCGACGTTCTTTCCGCGCTGCTGTTCTCTCCCAGTTCCTCTGCTGTTAAAAGTGAGGGGCCAGGGCCATCCGACGTGCTGCAGACTCTATTTTGCCTCCGGCACATCTTTACTTTATGGGGCGAGACGGGTTATAATAGGCGAACTGCAGCCGTAATCCCTGCAGCACTTTGCGATTTTACGCATCGCACCTTGCATTTCCCCTTTTTGCGAACCGGTTTGCCGGCTTTCGCGCCCGGTCAAGGCGATGCCGCCCCTCGGTAAACAGTCTGCACGGCTCGAAGATAGAGTCGAAACCCGCAGGAGGTGCGTCTCTTTCGATGCCACTATTCGATAACTACCAGACCACTGGCTTTTACGACGAGATGTTCGGGCCGGACGGTCAGCCACGCCCCCACTACTGGAAGCTGTTCCAGCGCCTCTCCGGCCTGTCTCTGGACGACTTCCGTCGGCGCTGCCAGCTGGCCGAACTGACCCTGATCAATCAGGGCATCACGTTCGCCGTCTACGGAGGCGACCAGGGCGTCGAAAAGCCCTTCCCCTTCGATCTGATTCCCAGAATCATTCCGGCCGACGAGTGGGAGCTGATCGAACGGGGCCTCAAACAGCGGCTGACCGCTCTGAATATGTTCATTCACGATGTCTATCATGACCAGAAGATCCTGGCGGACCGGGTCATTCCAAGAGACCTCATCGTCAATGCCGCGTATTTCCGCCGCGAGTTTATTGGGGCCGACCCTCCCGGCGGCATCTACGTGCATATCTGCGGCAGCGATCTGATCCGCGACCAGCATGGTACGTATAAAGTGCTGGAAGACAACCTGCGCACCCCTTCCGGGGTCTCTTATGTCCTGGAAAACCGCATTATCCTGACACGAGTGCTGCCGCAGCTCTTCCGCGACCTGCCCGTTCGGCCCGTGGACCACTACACGACCCAGCTGCTGCTCAATCTGCGCGAACTGGCCCCGGAAGGCCGGCGTGACTCGCCCAATATCGTGCTGCTCACGCCGGGCGTCTACAACAGCGCCTATTTCGAACACGCGTTCCTCGCCCAGCAGCTCGGCATCGAACTGGTTCAGGGGCGTGACCTGTTTGTCGAAAATAACATCGTCTATATGAAGACCACCAAGGGGCCGGAGCGGGTCGATGTGATCTATCGGCGCGTGGACGACGACTTTCTCGATCCCCTCGTGTTTCGAGGCGACTCCATGCTGGGCGCGGCTGGACTGGTCAATGCGTATCGCAGCGGCAATGTCGCTCTCGCCAACTCCATCGGGACGGGCGTCGCGGACGACAAGGTCGTCTACGCTTACGTGCCGCGCATTATCGAATACTACCTGGGCGAAAAGCCTATCCTTGAAAATGTCGAGACTTACCTCGCCTCCGAACCGTCCCAGATGCAGTATATCCTCGCGAATCTCGACAAACTGGTCGTCAAGGCCGCCAACGAGTCCGGAGGCTACGGAATGCTGATGGGACCGCAGGCCAGTCAGGCCGAGCGCGCGGAGTTCGCGGAGAGGATCAAAGCCAACCCGCGCAACTATATCGCCCAGCCGCTCATCTCGCTTTCGCAGGCTCCCGCCTTTATCGACGAAGCGAATGTGGAAGGACGGCATATCGATCTGCGTCCCTACATCCTGTATGGACAGAAAGAGATCACGATCGTGCCAGGAGCGCTGACACGCGTCGCGCTGAAGAAGGGCTCCTACGTCGTCAACTCGTCGCAGGGGGGTGGCAGCAAGGATACCTGGGTGCTAGCCCAGGACAATGCGAGCCTGAGCCAGCAGATGAACGGGATGAGCCAGCTCATGATGGGGACTGGAATGTCGCAGTCGCTCGGCGGCATGACCCAGTCGCTTGGCAAACCCGCCGTTCCTGCCGAAACAGAAGGGGGCCTGTAATGCTCAGTCGAGATGCCGACTCCTGCTACTGGATCGGACGCTATGTCGAGCGGGCGGAAGCGACCGCCCGCATGGTGGATGTCCACTACCACGCCGCTCTGGAGACGACGGTGCCTGCCGCCGATCTCGACCGCAAAGACGCGTTTACGCCGATGCGATGGGCCTCGCTGCTGGCGATTTCCGGCAGCACACAGGACTATCGGGCGCGGTACGCCACGGAGAACGATCGCGATGTTATTCATTTTTTCGTTTTCGATATGGACAATCCCGGCTCGATCCTGCGGGTATGGACCGGGGCACGCGAAAACGCCCGCTCGATCCGGGAACAGATCGCCTCGGAGATGTGGGAGAGCCTGAACGTCTTCTATCTCCAGCTGCGGGAGTGGAATGTGGACCGTGTGCTGACCGGCTCCCCACATGAGTTCTTTCAGGCGGTCAAAAACGCCTCTCACCTGTTTCAGGGCATTCTCAATCGCACGATGCTGATGAGCGAACCGCGCGACTGGCTGGATACGGGCCGATTTCTGGAACGCGCCATTCAGACGGCCCGTCTGCTGGATGTCAAGTATCACGATCTTCTGCCCGTCTATGTCACCGATATTCCGGGAACGGATCCCGCACCATCCACGGAGCGGCAGCCGAATCCGTACGGCGTCGGCGGCCCGCTCGATATGCATGGCTGGATCGCGGTCTTAAAATCGGTCAGCGCCTTCGAGATGTATCGCAAAACCCATCATGACGGCATTCGGCCAGCCAGTATCGTCGACTTTCTGGTGCTCAACCCGACCTTTCCCGCTTCTGTTCGGCACGGAATCGGGCGCGTGGAGGGCTGCCAGAAACGTATCAGCGGCAACCTGCGCGAAGAGCCGGCCACCGAACCGGAGCGGCTCCTCGGCAGACTGCGCGCCGACCTGACCTATATTCGCTCCGACGAGATCATTCGAGACGGCCTGCATCAGTTCCTGGACGGAGTTCAGGGGCGGTGCGACGAGGTCGGGCGGGCGATCACGCGCACCTATCTCTCTTATTAACAGTGTTTTTCGCCAGAACAGGGTAACTGCCACCGTGCGTCTGCGTCTCTATCATACTACGCGATACAGCTATGGCACTCCGGCGATGGACAGTCACAACGAAGTCCGCCTGATGCCGTTGAGTGACGGAGATCAGACGTGTCTCGATTTTCGCCTGACCACCGTTCCGACAACGCCGATTTTCGAGTACGATCTGCCCACCGGGCGTGTCCATCATTTCGGTATCCGGCCACTGCACAGCGAACTGACGATCACGGCGGAGTCGCTGGTCGTCACGCATCGTCACGATCCCTTCGGAGGTCTGAATCTGACGGACGACGATTCCGCCTTCTATCGCCAGGCGGCGGTCCGCGAGGGCTATGGCGAATATCTCGCGCCGACTGACCGGGTTCTGCTGCATCCGGAGACGGAGCGCATCGCCGCCATTGCACATAAACAGGCCGACCTGGGAGCCGCGTCCTTTCTGATTGCCCTGACCCGGCTGCTCTACCGCGTCATCGCCTATACTCCGGGCGCAACGACCGTCAACTCCTCCATTCAGCAGGTGCTTGAACAGAAGAGCGGTGTCTGCCAGGATTTCGCGCATCTGATGCTCGCCGTGTGCCGCCGTCAGCATATTCCCGCCCGCTATGTCAGCGGCTATCTCTATACTGGCGAACGTGCCGAGGACTATCCTGTGGCCGAACTACCCGAGGATTCCGGTGGTAAGCCGGACTACTCGCTGCGCACCAATCCTACCGGGGGAGATGCAATGCACGCCTGGGTGGAATGCCTCCTGCCCGACGGCAGATGGCACGGCTTCGACCCGACCAACAATCTGCTGACGAACCAGAACTATGTAAAGGTCCATTTCGGCAGGGATTACGGTGACGTGCCTCCTATTCGTGGAATCTATCGCGGCCCTTTTGCCCGGTCGATGGATGTCGCGGTAAGAGTGCTGCGGGAGCAGTAGGGAAATCCCCCAAACAGAGGGGATTGGGAGTGCCGCGCGGCAGCGGCCAAATTCGGGAAGGACAGAGCAGGAAGCCAGGAAGCACAGCAGGCAGGAGAGGCAGAGGAGAAGGCGCGTCGAGATGAAGAAGATTGAGGCGATTATTCGGCCGCTCAAACTGGATGAGGTTAAAATCGCGCTCGGTGAGATCGGCGTTACCGGCCTGTCGGTTTCAGATGTGCGGGGCAGCGGGCGGCAGCGAGGCCATCGCGAAAGTTTTCGGGGGATCGAGTATACCATTGAACTGCCGATGAAGATCAAGATCGAGATCGTTGCGCGCGACGAAGACGTAGAAGAGATTGTGGCCACAGTGGAGCGTCACGCGCATACGGGCGAAGAGGGAGACGGCAAAATCTTTGTCCTGCCGATGGAGGATGCCGTGCGTGTCCGTACCGAGGAGCGGGGAGACGATGCACTGTAACAGGCAGGGAGAGAAGGACAGCTGGCACAATGCGGGAACGACTGACCGAACTGCTCGCGAAAATCAGGAACTTTTTGAGCGGGAGACCAGACGGCGACGACCAGGATGGCGAAGCGTCGAAACATGATCCCAGTATCGAATTTCGCCCCCTTAGTCCGCCGCAGGCCGCTGCACTAGGTGCAGACACCGCGTTAGTTTGCCCTGTGACCCGTCAGTCGCTTCAGACGGGCGGCGTCCTGCTCTATCTCTGCCGGGACTGCAATACGTCATACAGCGCCGAAGGATGGGATTTCCTGAAAAAGATGGACAAAGGCCGATGCTGTAACTGTCGCCATGTCGGTTCTGTTGTTCCCTTCCACGGAGGAAGTTCAAGGTGAACTCCGAAGACGACCGTTATGCGCGGCATCGCCTGATCGACTGGTGGGATCAGGAGCGCCTGCGGAATGCGCGTGTCATGGTGGTTGGCGCTGGTGCGATCGGCAATGAGGTCATCAAGAATCTGGCTCTGCTGGGGATCGGACACCTCGTCATTGTAGACAGCGATACCATTGAACTATCCAACCTGACCCGCAGCGTGCTGTTTCGTGAATCCGACCGGGGATGCCCGAAGGCTGCGGTGGCAGCGGCGCGAGCCGCTGATATCAACCCTGACATCGAAGTACGGGCTCTCGTCGGCGACCTTGAGTTCGATGTCGGGCTCGGCGTCTATCGAAACATGGATGTCGTCCTCGGATGTCTCGACAGTGTGCAGGCCCGGCTTGCCCTTAACCGGCTGTGCCGTCGCGCAGGGGTGCCTTGGCTGAACGGCGGAATCGAAGCCACAATCGCGGAAGTCAGCCTTTTTGGCGGGAGGTCGGGAGCCTGCTACGAATGTGCGATGTCGGCGGAGATGTGGGCCGAACGCAGCCGGAGATTCGCCTGTGGCGGCCTGCGTTCAGACGAGACCGAACAGAAGATGCCGACAACGGCTGTTGTCGCCTCCGCTGTCGCCGCCTTCATGGTGAATGAGGCGCTGCTGCTGCTGCATGCTCCGAATCTGCCGCAGAAAGAGGGACTGGCATTCTCTCAGAAGCTGTTTCTGACGCTGAAGCCTTACCATTTCGGTGTTTATGACCTGCCGGAAAACAGCGAGTGCCTCGCCCATGAGACCTGGGAACCAATCGAGGGTGTCGGACAGTCAATAAAGAGTGCGACACCGCGCCTTTTACTGAGCCTCGCAGGCGAACGCAACGGCACAGTCGATCTGGGTTTCGATCTGTTGACGGAGATGCGATGTGTGGACTGCGGCGCTCTGGAGGCCGTTTTGCAGCCGCTGGAACGGTGCGGAATGGAGTGGACGCTCTGTCCGCACTGTCACACCCGCAGCCGACAGCCGGAGGCGGTCAGCTCGCTGGATGCGAACGGACGCTGCGCCGATGTCCGGCTGGAGCGCATGGGAGTGGCGGAGGGGGCGGTGGTCGGTATCCAAGGAGATGGGGCCCGAAGATTCCTGCAGCTGACCGGCAGCGATCTTTTTGGGGAGCACAGGAAAGGCTGAAATTATGAGTGCAGAACGTGTCCTGATCTACTTACAGACAGCGGACAAAACACGGAAAGCGGAAATCGTCCTGCCGCGCACGATGACCGCACAGGATCTGATAAAGGCATCGACAAAGCGATGGAAGATGCTGATGGGATCGAACTATGTCGTCACCAACCTATCGCTCAATCGGCAGCTGCTTCCGTATGAGATGCTGACCGAAGACCGTGTGCGTAACCATGATATCCTGATGATCCAGCCGCTGGCAACGCATGGCATAGGCTGACCGGCATGGCAAACGCGCGAGATCTGCGGCTGCAGTCGGACTACCAGCACCTTCGCACTCTTGCAGAGGGAAGCGGTGGCACCCTTGGGATCGAGTCGGCCAAAGGGCGGCCTATCGATCAGTATGTGCTTGTCTATCGGTGCCGCGGAATCGAGCGCCTGGAGGCTGGCCACCCGGTCTATCGGGACATGCACCGCGTTGCCATCCGTCTGCCCTCGAAATATCCCGCTCCGATCGCTCCGCCTGTCGTTCAGCTCCTGACGCCTCTGTATCATCCCCACGTCTATAAAAATCTGGTGGTCTGTATGGGCGCCTGGCAGACGAGCGAGTTCCTGGACGAATTTGCCCTGCGCCTGGGGGCGCTGCTCCAGTTCGAACGAGAGTATCTTGCGATCAAAGATCCCGCGAACGAAGAGGCTGTGGAGTGGGCGAAAAAAAATCGTATGCTCTTCCCGACCGATACCTGCACTTTTCATGACGATCCTCCCGTTCGACGCGCTCAGGACGTCACCCAGCCCTCGTTTACGTCGTTTATGGACGGCCTGTCTCCGCCTGAGCCACCCGGTGAGGAGACTGCTGCCGTCGTCTGGAAAGACCTGTAATGCGGCTTTTTTGGAAGAAGAAGGGGGATCCGGCGGGCACAGGCTCGGCCGCTCCGCAGACAGACCTGGACCTGCTGGCACGTCAGGAAGAAGAAGCCTTTGCCGCCTCCGTGCTGAAGAAGCGCCAGGAACGCGAGACGCCTGCCCTACCGGAAACCCTTCCTCCTATTTCGGAGTCGGAAGAGATCAGCTGGAGTGAACAGGAGGATGTCTACCGTCCACAGCGTGTGCATGCAGCCGAACTGCTGGCGACCCTGCCGTTAAATCAGCCCCTGAACCTTCGGCGTGGGGAGACCTGCTGCGTTGTACGCCGGTCCGCCTTCGCAAAGATACAGGAACACCTGCGCTCCGACATGCGGATCGAACTCGGGGGCCTGCTGGCAGGCGAAGCCTTCTACGATCCCGAACAGGAACAGTACGTCGTGGTTGTCGAAGAGGCTTTGCCCGCCTATGGAGGAGAGGGGACCGCGCTGACTTTTTCGTATACCGAAGCGACCTGGCAGGCTCTCAGCCCCCAGCTGGATGGACTGCCGACGACATGGACACTGCTCGGCTCCTACCACTCGCACCCCGGCATGGGGGTGTTTCTCTCCTCCACAGATTTGGAAACCCAGCGCTCTGTCTTCTTTCATGACTGGCAGATCGCGCTCGTGATCGATCCCATTTCCAGTGCGGTCGGGTTCTTCTTCGGAGCGGAAGGCCACCGGTGTACTCACTGGGAGGTGATATGAGGAGCATCGGCATTTCCGATTTCCCAGTACATTTTGCTATACTGAAGACTGGAATGAGCAGTTTTTCGCCCCAGAGGGCTCGCAGGCCCGGGAGCGAGGAAGCTCCGAACGGTTCCAGCAGGGACGATTCTGTGCAAAAACGGACCCGCGCGGAAAGGTTACGATAAGAATGGTTGGAGCGATTGTCAATCCGCGGTCGGGGGGATGGAAACGTTTACACGACTCGCACCTCATGCACGATCGCATGGCAGTGGTTGCTCGCTGGCTCGACCCCGAACAGCCAGATCGGATACGTGTGTACGAGATGAAAGCTGCCGATGATGGACAGCGGCTGACGCAGGAAGCTCTCGATGCAGGCTGTGATACTGTGGTTGTGGTCGGTGGAGACGGCACTATCAACGATGTGCTGCAGACGCTCGCTTCCGAAGATCGGGCTCGGCTCGGCGTGATTCCGATGGGAACAGCCAACGTGCTCGCGCGTGTTCTGGAGATTCCGCGTCACGATCCTGCCTGTGCGGCACAGATTGCCATGACCGGACTGGAGCAGCGGATCGATCTAGGCCGCACCGACGATCGCTGGTTTGCACTGGTCGCCGGAATCGGGTTCGACGGCGCCGTAACGAACGCTGTGAGCCGCAAGATGAAACGGCGTATAGGGGAGTGGGCTTACGTGCTGGCAGCGGCTAAGGTCGCTATGCGCTATCCACGCTGCCGCATCAATTTGACGCTGGACGACCGCGAACCGCAGGAGTTCGATGCCTATCTGGTCCTCATCGCAAATGGAGGGCAGTACGCCGGTCACTATCGCCTTGGTCCCCAGGTCAGTCCGACCGACGGCCTGCTGGACATTTTTGTCTGTACGCACCGCCGGCCTCTGGTGCGCGGCATGGCTTCCGATGCGTTTGCCCTGGTCCGCAATCGATTCCATACCGCCACTGGCGTTCATCATTTTCAGGCGCGCCATATCACTCTTACCTCGGACAAGACGATGCCGGTGGAACTCGACGGAGATCCCACCGGCCAACTGCCTCTCACGGTCCATGTCGCCCCATCCGCCCTGCGCGTACGCGTGCCTCATCCCGACCGCTGAAATCCTCAGAAGGAGAGGCCGAATCCGTGTGTGAGACTTCTCCTAAAATTCAGGGAGAGGGGATCGACAGGGCTTACTTTCTGCGGCGTCGGCGAGCGACTGCTGCCAGTGAACATGCCCCGATCAGGCCGACCGCCCAGGCAGAAGGCTCCGGGGTGGCGGTGATACTTCCGAGCAGTCCGTGCGTCTCGCCGCTCGGGCCGGCCGTAAAGAAGATCTGATTGGTACTGCCGCCGCCGATGCCTGGGCCAGCCTGCAGACCCCAGAGGCCGTCCACAGTGATTACATTGCCGCTGCCGTCGGTCACCTGACCCTGGAGGATGCCGGTCGTGGGATCGAAAGCATTGATGCGGCCGTCGCCGAAATTGCCGATCAGCACATCGTTGCTGAAGCGGCCAAACTGGGACGGAGCCACCGCGATACCCCAGGGAGAGTTTAGCTGTGTCAAAGTGCCGCCCGCCGCCGCTGTGCCGGATGCGAAGCGCTGCAGCAGTACGCCGTTTGGACTGTAGACATCGACGACTCCGTTTCCAGCACCAGCGACATCGTCATGCTTCGCTCCGTTCTGCAGAGCATAGGTCACAAACAGATTGTTCCCAACCGTCTGGATATTGAAAGGAGCAAAACCTGCAGGCAGGTTGGGATCGGTAAAGGCGGATCCGCCGAGCGTAACCGGCTGGAAGCTGCTGTCGAACACATCGATGGTGCCCGAATGGAAGTTGCTGGCATAGAGACGGTTCACCGTGCCGTTGTTCGCCAGCGCCAGTCCCTTATAGACCGCTGATGTGGGGGAGTTGTCGACTCTTAGGACCGCATTGGTGCCCGAATTCCAGCTGGAAAGAGTGCCGTCTTCGGTAGAAAAGAGGAAACGCGCGCCGCCGAAGTCGGGGGAGGAGTTAAACACCTGACCGGTCGGCGCGGAGGGCGGCGCGCCGCCTGCCGGGGCGGGAACGCTGACGGTAAGACCGAGTTTCGCGCCAGCGCTGGTGTAGAGTGTAGCCACGCCGGTCCTGTTGTCGGAGATCCAGAGCGGGCCGCCCGGTCTGGCCGCGATGCCCCAGGGGTTCACCAGATTGGGGTCGGTGGTCAGTGCGACACCGGCCTGGTCCGATACCAGGTTCACCTGCTTGAACTGAGCGCGGCTGCGCGTGGGAGCCAGAACAAGGCAGATCGCCGCAGGCAGTAAGAGAGAACGGAACTCAAGTTTCATGCGATTTTCCCTTTCGAAGTCGTACGAACGGGAGCGTTTCGGCCTGCACCGCACTGCCTGCCGAGCTTCTCTGTTCGTCCTGTAGACCTGGAGGGGGCTGCGATTTATTCCCGCAATTGCAGGATTAAAATTTATTTTTCTGCCGGGAATAAAAGGGGTAAAGGATGGGTCTGGTAAAGGTAGGCAGAACGATAAAAGGGGATGTACGTGTTTACCAAGAAACGACACAGCGCATTTGAAATGGCGATTCTGCCTCATCTCGATGCGGCCCATAATCTGGCTCGATGGCTGACGCGCAACGATCAGGATGCGGAAGATATCGTGCAGGAGGCGTGTGTCCGGGCACTGAAATATTTCGCCGGGTATCATGGGGGAGACGCAAAGGCGTGGCTTCTGGCCATCGTGCGAAATACCTGCTATACCCACCTGCGCCGCCATAAGTCGCATGAATTTACGCTGCCGTTCGACGACGAACTTCTCAGCCTTGTTTCCAATGAGCACAACCCCGAGACTCTGTTTCTGAAAAGCATTGAAATGGCGGAGGTGCGTTTCGTGCTGGACGCGTTGCCTGTCGAATTTCGTGAGATGATCGTTTTGCGAGAGATGGAAGGTCTGTCATATAAAGAGATCGCGGAGGTGACGCAGATCCCTGTTGGCACCGTGATGTCACGTCTGGCGAGGGCGCGCCGCCGCCTCCAGACGTGCCTGAGCGAAAGCCATGAGAAGGGGATATACCGTGAACTGTAGAGTGTCTCTCCCAATGCTGTGTGGATATATGGACGGAGAACTCGATCCAGCAGATCGAATGGATATCGAACGCCACCTGCAGTCCTGTTCGCAGTGTGCAGGGCATGTGCGCAGCGGACGCGCTGTCCAGACAGCCCTGCAGACAGACAGCCTCTACTATTCGGCTCCGCGCGGCCTGGAGAGCAGGGTGCTGACGGCGGTGCGTGCAGAGAACAAGGTCTGGAAGCCGCAGACACGGTCTTTCGTGCGTCCGGCCCTCGCGCTGGCTGCGCTGTTCTCACTGCTCATGATCTTCTGGTTCATCTCTGCCAGGACGCGCGATGCGAACCGGGAAGCGGTCTTGACGGAGCAGATTACGTGCTCGCACGTTCGGTCGCTGATGGCAAATCATCTGCTGGATGTCGCCTCGGCGGACCCGCAGACCGTCAATCCGTGGTTTATCGGTAAAGTCAACTTTACGATGCCGTTTGTCGACTTGAACCGAAGGGATTATCTGCTGCGAGGAGGAAGGCTCGAATACCTGAACGATCACTCCGCCGCCGCCCTCGTCTATATGCGGCAGCAGCATGTCATCAATCTGTTCTTCTGGCCGTCCGTGGAGCCGCCCCTGAAAACCATGCGCCAGGAGAGCCACGCCGGGTATTACGTCTGTCGGTGGACGAAAGGCGGCATGACCTATAGTGCGGTTTCCGATATAAGCGCGCAGGAACTGGCGCTGTTCGTGGAAACCGTGCGGACGCATACGACGCAGGTAGACTTGATAGAATTCTGCAGATGAGCGGAGGGGAACGGGAAGGCAGACGCATCGGACCTAACCGGCATCTTCCCGTGGCACATATTCGCGGGTGGAGAACGCCAGGAAGGCGGCGAGGAGTGTGACGAGCGTCACGGCGATCAGGACGATCCAGGAGACCATATGCGAGGGCGGATCGACACCGGCGGTGTTGGGCGAGAGCAGATTGATCATCGATTCGGGCACATCGTGCGGGGCGAGAACCCGCAGGTAGGTCATGATCGAGCAGTACTGCCCATAGCCGGGCAGGATACGCATCAGAGGCTCCCAGCCGAAGGCGAAGATCAAGCCCAGAATGAGCGGCCGATTCATGAGCGTTGCGATCAGCAGAAAGATGGCGCTGTAGACGGCGACCCCGGCCGGCAGAATCAAGAGATCGTGACCTAAGGACGACTGACCGATCTTTGTCGGGCCGTAGGTTGCCAGGGCTGCCGCCAGCACACTGAGCCAGCCGA
>JAYTGR010000203.1:0-2343 GCA_043733205.1 Chthonomonadaceae bacterium | reverse complement strand
CCATGCGGGGGGCGACGGAAAGGGTCTACGCGATCTCCCCCGAAAAGAGCCAACTCTCGCGGGAAGAGCTCGCCGCGCTGACTCCAGCAGACAATGAGCGGATGTTCTCCACCTTCACTGCGATGCTGCTCAGTCAGTTTCATAACTATGTCCATCAGCCCGAAATGGATCTGCTCAAAGATGGAGTTGGATATCGTACCATGCCGCTCTATCTAAGCGATTCGGAGTTCAGGGAGATGTCGCAGGAGATCAATGCAATCCTGCAAAAGAGGATTGGAAACGCCGCCTCATCAGGACGGCGGCGGAGGCTTTTATCGGTTGTGATCATGCCAGACGTTCATTCCGATTGAACGTCCTCTGCCTCTCAGGAGGAGAGAAGGAGTTACTGCCATACTGCTCATAGGCCTGTTCCTGGTGGAAGGTCTGCTGCTGCTGCTGATCTCGCGCCCAATGATCAAAAGGAAGATAACACGATGAAACGGATACTGAGCATAATGACGCTGGTTTTGTGTTTCGGCAGCCTGCCTTTACTGGCTCACGCCGACGGTGCGGAGGATCTCTGGCAGGGCAGTCTGGCTGTCGGCGGCATTAAGCTGCGTCTGGTTCTGCACATCGTGAAGGGCGCAGAGGGCAGATACACCGGCGCTCTGGACAGTCCTGACCAGGCAGCGAAGGGCATTCCTCTGACGGTAACGACCTATGACAAACAAGTCCTCAAAGTCGAAATTCCTTCTATCGGCGGGAGTTTCGAAGGCAGACTGGACAAGTCCGGTCAGGAGGCGGTGGGAGCATGGAAGCAGGGCGGAGGGGAACTGCCGCTGACGCTGACGAAGGGCGGCAAAGCGGTCGAAATCCGGCGTCCGCAGACCCCGAAAGCGCCGTTTCCCTACGATGCCGAAGACGTCGTATTCGACTCCAAACCCGGTGTCCGGCTCGCAGGCACTCTGACGCTGCCTAAAAACCGCACCGCTCCCGTGCCCACGGTGCTGCTGATCTCCGGTTCCGGTCCGAACAACCGCGACGAGGATATTCTCAGCCATAAGCTCTTCCTGGTGCTGGCCGACTATCTGACCCGGCGCGGGATCGGCGTTCTGCGCTACGATAAGCGCGGGATCGGCAAATCGACGGGCAGTTATGCCCTGGCGACCTCTGCAGATTTCGCCAACGACGCGGAAGAAGGAGTCGCGTATCTGAAAACCCGCAAAGAGGTGGATGGATCCAAGATCGGCCTCGTCGGTCACAGCGAGGGCGGGCTCATCGCGCCCCTGGTCGCAAGCCGTAACCGGAATGTGGCGTTCATCGTCTTAATGGCAGGTCCTGGGCTGAACGGCGAAGAGATTCTCTACCGTCAGTCCGCCCTGATCGCAAAAGCCGCCGGGGGCCAGGACGACGCGATCGCGGCAAACCGCCTGACGCAGGAGAAAATCTTCGCCATCGCGAAAGCCGAGAAAGACCCCATTGTGGCGAAACAGAAGATGAAAGCGCTGATCGACACCTTCTGGATCGGGCTTACCGAAGAGCAGCGCGCGACGATCAAGTCCAAAGACTCGCTCTATGCGCAGGCCAACGCGGTCGTCAGTCCCTGGATGCACTACTTCCTGACCTACGATCCTCTTCCGGCGCTGCAGAAGGTCACCTGCCCTGTGCTGGCTCTGAACGGAAGCAAGGATCTGCAGGTTCCGTCCACCGAGGATCTGAAACGGATCGAAGCGGCCCTGAAAACCGGGGGCAATACGGACTACACGATCACAGAACTGCCTGGCCTGAATCATCTCTTCCAGACATGCACGACCGGTGCGCCCTCCGAATACGGCGACATCGAAGAGACCCTGGCTCCCATCGCACTCCAGACCATGGGGGACTGGATCGCTGCGCATACGAAGAAGTAGAGGCTCTGCCGTTTCCGGGAGCCGTCGCGCGGGCGTCGGCAGCGCTCGATTTCTCCACTTCCAATGCCGAGCTGCTGCGTATTGAAGCTCTGCAAAGCTATCGGAAGGCCTACGCGCTCACGGTGCAGGCGGATACCAGTCATACGCTGGGTCTGACCAATCCGGTAAGCATGGAGGCGGCTGAGGGGATCGCACGGCTGCAGAAGAACCATCGTCTGTCGGCGGCGAAGCAGACGGAGCTGGCGGAGATGCAGGAGCGGATCGCGGCATTCGCAAGCCAGCCCCGCCCTATCACGCCCATTCTGATCTCGTTCGAGCGTCAAGCCGCCCTCACGGATCTGCTGGCTCCGAACAAGCCTGTTCGCTTCGATTTGGCAGGCGATGGGCTGGGAAGAGAATGGCCCTGGGTCAAACCGACTGCGGGAATCTTGGTCTGGGATCCCGGGCACACCGG
>JAYTGR010000202.1:0-6652 GCA_043733205.1 Chthonomonadaceae bacterium | reverse complement strand
GACTGTTCCAGGACAGGCTGTGTTCGCGCGAAAGTGAAATACCTCGCACCCTCCTGCCGTCAGCGCGGCAGGTCGGTGCGAATGATACGGATGCCGAAGACGGCTGCGATCTCGCTGCCGGCCTGCGCCTGAAAGCGCACCGTGACCTTCTGTTTGCCTTTGATCTTCTCGGCAGGCAGCGCGTATTCGGCATCGAAGAAGCCCGGTTTCAGGCTGTGTGCGACCTCCTGATCCGCGATCTTCTCGCCGTCTATCTGGATGTCGAAGAGGGCTGTCCGGCGGCGCTCTCCGCCGTGATAGGTGACGACGACTGCCAGCGAATGGCCTGGATCGACCGGCATATCGAAGGAGAACCATTTGCGGCCATTGCGGCCCGGTCTGCCCAGAACACGTTCCGGATAGGTCTCCTCGCCCTGCTGGTTGAAATTACGCTCCGGCTGCATCTCGCCCGGCTGCACGAAGCTGACGGTGACGGCCTGCAGTCTGCGCTGCCGCTCCTGCTCGGCCGCGATCTCCCCCGCTTTCTGTTTCCACTCAGCGGGCGTATAGAGGTCGCAGTAGACGCTGTAGGCGCGCTCGTGCAGCCGATAGAACGGCAGAAAGGTCACCTCGTGCGCCTGGTCGTGGTCGCTGGAGCGCCCGACACCGACGCTGTGAAACGTACCAGCATGGTCCGAGACAGGCTTGAGCCATGCACTAAGCGGCTGTTCGGCGGCGACAAATATGGGCACGGCGGCCTGTTTGGCAGGGTCGCCGGCTTCCCGCTCCGGCCCCAGATCTCCGGCCAGCGCGAGCGGTCCCCACATCAGCGCCACACGGCGGGCATTGTCGGGCGTCGGTTCGGTATGCAGCGTCTTGGGCAGGGTCAGCGCGACTATGTCCCCGCTCTTCCAGGTGCGTTTGAGCGCCACATAAGCGCCGGGAGCAGGGATTTCGGACACCGCTTTGCCGTTGACCGTGACCGTAAAGCCCCTGCCCGCCCAGGAGGGACGGCGCAGCAGCAAAGTGAACTCGCGCGGGGCATGCAGGGTCAGTTTCGCCGTGGCCGTCTCGCCTTCCGGGAAACCGGTCTCCATCGCTACCCTGACCCCGGCGGATGCCCAGTCTGCGGTCGAAGGGGCGTACAGATTGATCCAGAACTTGTCCCCTGCCTCGTAGTAGATGCCGTCCCCGTGCAGGGCATGGCTCTCCATGCCCGATCCCACGCAGCAGGTAAAGTTCTCGAACATATCCTGGTACTCGTGCCGCACGTCGCGCCCGACCGGAACCATATAGCAGGTGCGGCCATCGCGGGGGTCGATGGAAGCCAGCACATGATTGAACAGCGCGCGCTCCTGAAACTCGGCGTATTTTATATCCGGGTGCAGCGCGAACAGCAGGCGCGTCATCTTGAGCATATTGTAGACATTGCACGACTCCGCCGTGCGCCCATCCAGATTATCGCCGATCTTATCGGGCGCGAAGAAATACTCGTCTTTGCCATGTCCCCCCGTCGCATAGGTATGGTGCGCGACGACGGCATCCCAGAAGAAGGCGGCAGCCTGCCCGTCCGCCTTGTCGCCTGACGCGAGATAGCGCGCCAGCGAGCCGAGGAGTTTGGGAACCTGGGTGTTGCCGTGTTTGCCTGCCAGAATGTCCTCCTGGCGTGCCAGCGGATCCACGATGGCATGGTGTTCGAAGTGATCGGAGAGAGCCAGCCAGCGTCTGTCACCGGTATCGGCATACAGGTCCGCCAGCGCCTCGTTCATGCCGCCGAACTCCGTGTCGAGCATACGCTGTGTCTGCGCGGCGTCCAGGTGCGACAGAATACCTTCCGCCCAGCCTGCAAACTTCACCTCTACGTCCAGCGCCGTGCGATTGCCGGTATGGCGATAGGCGTCGCGCAGTCCGGCGAACGTCTTGTGCAGCACATACCAGGGTGACCAGAGGCCGTTCAGATCGAAGCCGCCGGAACGGATATTGCCCTGCGCCACCTCTCCAAAGCGCTCTTCGCCATGTTCGAGTGCGCCCAGATAGCCGTTGCCGTGCTTGTCCTGAACCTCTTTCATCTCGTGCACCAGATAGTCGGCACGCTCTTTGAACCGTTTATCGCCTGTGGCCGCATACATCAGGCTGACGGCAGACAGGTAATGTCCGGCAATATGCCCTGTCAGGTTCTTTCCATCCCCGTCCCAGCCGCCGTAGCCCGGCGCTTTGGGCGTCAGTCCGGCGCGCTTGCGATAGTAGGCCATCATGCGGTCCGGTTCCAGTTTGAGCAGATACGCAGCATCGAGATCCTGTGCCTGCTTGAGCGGCCCCCCGGTCAGCCGCACCGCACTGAGTGGCAAGGGGCGAGCGGCCAGCGGAACGGCATCGGGGAGAGGCAGAGCCGAAGCTGCCTGGACAGCCAAAATAAAGGCAGCGAGGAAACCTGCCGACAGGAAGGGTTGTGTAAGGATCATGAGGTCTTTTCCTTTATGTGTCTGCTGCGCAGAGCAACAGTATAGCGTACCATAAACGTCCTGTTCAGGCGGCTTTCTGCTTTGAGAGAGGAGAAACGACGATGTCCGAGCAGCCAAAAATACGACAGGTGACCCGAGGCCGCTATGTAACTCTCTTACTCAAATGGATGATCTGCTTTATGCTCGCCTGGGTTTGCGCGATACTTGGGGGAGGGCTGTTGGTTTTGCAGCTCTATGATGCGGCGCTGGGCTTCGCTGTGGCCTGTCATGCGCCGATACAGGCAGAGCTGCCTTTAGAGATGTCCTGGCAGGGGCCACAGTTCTTTCTGGTCCTTCTGGTGGGCGGCACATTGGCTTTTGCGGGCCGAAAACTCTTTGTCCGAACGCTGCCGGGAGTGCCTTTCGCTCCGATCACCTCTCAAAACAGCCGCCTTCTGCCTGCCGCCGAATCCCTCGTGCGTGCCTGGATGCCTGGACCGCAAAGCCAGCAGGCCGAACTGCTGCGCCCTGCGCCGAGCGGGCATGACTTGTCACCCCAGAACCAGCTGCTGCGCGCCACCGAACCGCCGCACGGATCTGACTTTTCGTGACAAGCGGGCACATTATAGTGGGACACTGCTACTCGGCGGCGCGAAAGAGACGCTCCAGGGGAACACATTCCGAGCGTAAAGCCAGGGCATGCATGGCCGCCGCCGCAGCATAGTTGTCCGGCTCCGCCGACCACCACTCTGCCAGCCGCGCCGCGCCTTCCATGCCGCATTTAAGCTTCTCCATCTCCAAAACGTAGTCCGCCAGGCGGACAAACTGTTCGTCCTCTGTGGCGTCTCTCCACTGCTCCTCCGCATAGTCGGCCTGCTGACACTGGTCTGTCGGAACGATGTGGAAACGCTGCGCGATCTCCCCCGGCTTCCTGCCCGGACCGCCCTGCGTAAACGTGAGGCGCAGAAGCACGTCCGCTCCGTTCGGCTCGCGCGCAAGCGTGCTTAACTGCTCGGTGACAGCTTTCGACAGCAGGAGACCTACCAGGGCCTTCGGTTTCACCGCGCCGGGCGGGATCGGCTCGGAGCAGAGGCGCTTACTGCCCTGAACCACTTCCAGCGTGTGCGCGGTGCAGCCGGGCGGATTGAACCACACGACCCCCAGTGAACCATGCAGCGGCACATAGAGATTGTTTTCCTTCGGACTCCCGAATAAGAAGGAGGGTGGAGGCGGCGCTTTATGGGGCAGCGACGGCTCTGTGCCGTCCTGAGGACGATAGCCGCGCAGCCACTGAGGGCCTTCTGCATCGGGATGGTTTTCCACAGTTGGGGCATGGGTGGCCTGTTTTACCTGATTGCCCGCGAAGTACCACGCGTCCGCCCCCTCTGCCAGAAGGAAGCGATCTCCGTTATAGACGAACACACGCTTCTTAAGGACGACAGGGATCGGCGTTTCCGTCTGCCCTGCGGCGGCCTTGCCCTGCGTTCCGCGCAGCAGGCGCACTCTGCCTTTGCCATTGATCCGGATAATATAGCCTGCCGGTCCTTCGGCAGCAGAGGCTGTTCCGCCTCCGATCAGAACCAGGAAGAACAGACACAAAACAGCTCTTTTCATAACGAGACCTCCTTTACCAGGCACTGGACAGAAACGGCGGCCGATTTCTCATCGCGGAGCTGGAGCGGTTCCTGTCTTGTGTTCAGAGTGCGATTTATGGGTCGTGAGATGCCATAGGATCAGTCCGATGACGGCCAGCAGCTCCAGCAGCCGTGTCACCAGCATGGGTGCATATTCAGGCAGTAGAATCCTTGTTTCCGCTGTATGAGAGTTGAACCAGACCAAAAAAGCGCCCGATGCGAACACCAGGATAAGATCGATGGCTACGCGTCTGAGCTCCATTTCATGCCCATGATCGTGCAGGCCAGCAAACCGCAGCGAGACGATCAGCGCGATCAGCGACACTCCAAAATTGAAGGCAAAGAGCAGAGCCAGCCACGTCAGGCCCTCCGGGGCGGCATAGAGCGGCTGGTTCATGCGCGTCAGGATCGTACAGGCATGCGCCAGTCCCCCGGAATAGACCGACAGTGGGTGTGCCTGCCCTGCCAGCCCGATTTTGGCCTCTTCCAGGTCCAGCGGCAGCGGAAAAACATCGGTGAAGTGCGGTTCCGTCACGTCTGCCAGAACCACGATCCGATTACGAAGCTGCTGCTGAATCGCCGCGTCCCTGCTCAGCTGAACAGGCGGCACAGAGATCGTCTGCTTCAGGAGGGGCCGCAGATAGGCATAGTTGATCCAGTAGGCCTGCGCGTGGATCTGTTCCGATTCCTGCCGGGAATGAAAGAAACCAAATCGAGTATCGTTCTCACTTTCCGATGCACTCTCCATAGATCTCTGTTTTTGCGATCCTGGCACGAAGGCGGGCTCCTGTATCCGCTGCAGGACCGCATCGGGTGCGCCGGGCAGACCATTCTCGTCCTTCAGGGCCGCCATGGAAGCATAGACCAGATGCGGATCCCGCAGCAGCACCGGGCTGACCGCCATAAGGCTGGAAGCAGGCAGAGGAAAAACAGGCTGTCCCTTCCGAAATCTTGGGCTCCCATTCCTGCCGATAGCCAGCACCGGACAAGTTTTGGCATCCATCTCCGCAAGCGCGTCCATCAGCTGTCTATACGCAAGCTGAGCATCTGTGTGAAGAGATAAATTCAAATCTTTTCCGCCCGGTTTCACCTGAACGCAGCTGTCGGGCAGGGCCAGTTCCCAGTCGATAAACAGAGCCCGTGGGTGTGCCGCCTGAATATCCTGGAGGACACTGCTCAGCGCAGACCACTCTTTGGCGAGGTCGGTGTCGTCCTCTTCGAGCCCCGGCCGATGGGGCGCCTGCCGCCGCTGGATCAGCGCCGAAAGATCCAGCACGACGACGGGCAGCGGAGCGTTCGTCTCAGGCAGGCTCTGCATCAGAGCAGCCTGAGCGCTTTTATACCCCGCCTCCTGAAAGTGCCGATAAGCAGGCGTACGCTCCAGCAGATGATCGATCCCGACCGCAAGCAGCGCGATTACCGCCGCGCGAAGCACCAGGAGCAGCAGCGGTTTCCACAGAAGTTCCGCAGTTTTAACCGTGGGAACCGCATTCATGCGCGGTCCTGCACTCTGCAGACGGTCGGCGGCAGCCTTATCGGCAGGAGAAATGGGTCTGGCAGCCGTTTTCGGAGGCTGTGACTGCGCCTGGGATGCGAGCGGAACATCCGCAGAAACAGTCTCGTTCAGCGCCGCCGCAAGTTCCGAGGGTCCAGACGCTGCCAGACCTGTTTCCCGGCTTCCGTCCTGCGGTGAAGTTCCCAAATTACCGGCAGCAGGACGCCTGCGCTTCCGCTGCTTCCAGGCAGACAGAGCTATGACAGCAGCCCCTCCCATCGTAAACAGGAAAATCGATTTCCAAAACGCCGTGTACGGCGAAGAAAAGCCGTCGTTTTCTTTTACCGGAGGTCTACGGTTTGCCTTCGAGCTTCCGGATAAGAATTTGCGCATTTTCCTCGCCCTTTGAATCCCCGACAGAATGAAAGCCTCGAACCGCGTTACGATATGCCGCCAGGGCAGGAGCGGTCTGGCCCAGCCAGGCATAAGCTTTGCCTACTCTGGCTTGATCTTCAGCCCAGGCCGCAGGAAAATCTTTTTCCGTTCGTATCCGCATCGCCGCCTCATAACAGCCGATCGCCTTCTTGAGATTATCTTCTTTGCTGCCCGTGGGCAGGAAGGCATACGCAGTCCCTAAATTGGTTTGAGCGCCGGCCCAGCCCGCCGCATTGTTCGCTGGGGTGAATACCCTCAGCGCCGCCTCGTAATAGCCGATCGCTTTTTGAAGGTTCTCGTTCCGGTTTACAGTAAGAAGGTTTGCATAGGCATTGCCCAGGTCGAACTGAATGCTGGCCCAGTTTTGCGGATCGTCGCGTTCCGTGCGGACCTTCAGAGCCGCCTCGTAATAGCTGATCGTCGTCCGAAGGTTTTCCTCTTTGCTGCCGGTGGGAAGGTAGAAATGGGCCAGGCCCAAATTGGACTGAGTACTGGCCCAGTCCGACGGCATATCCGTCTGGGTCTGTACCCTCAGCGCCGCCTTATAACAGCCGATCGCCTTTTGGAGGTTCTCTCCCCGGTTTCCGGTCGTCGCTTTGTAATAAGCATTGCCCATCGATACCTGCGTGGTGGACCAATCGCAGGGAAATTCCTGTTCCGTAAAGGTT
>JAYTGR010000201.1:0-2348 GCA_043733205.1 Chthonomonadaceae bacterium | reverse complement strand
TTTTGCGCGACTCGCAGATCATCTTGCGCTCCTCTTCGTTGTAACCCGTCGCATCGATATTCGTGTTATGAGAAAACAGATTGAACGCGATCGGATAGGGGAAGAGATGCGGAGTGATCGGGCGGTCGTGCAGGACATCGTGCGTCTGTTCGATCAGTTCCTGCATCGCCTGTGCGCCCGCCCCGCTGGCGGCCTGATAGGTCGAGGCGATAATGCGTCGGATCGGAGCGAGACGCCGCAGGGGTTCGACGGCCATCAGCATCACGATGGTGGAACAGTTCGGATTGGCGATGATGCCGCGATGCAGGCGAATATCGTCCGGGTTGATCTCCGGGATGACCAGCGGCACTTCGGGGTCCATGCGGAATGCGGAGGAGTTGTCGATCACCAGTGCGCCCGCTTCGGCAGCCAGGGGTCCGAACTCACGGCTGCGAGCGCCGCCAGCCGAGAAGAGGGCGATATCGATGCCCTGAAAAGCATCGGCGGTCAGCAGTTCTACTGTGTGGGGACGGCCCCGGAAATGCAGGATGCGTCCGACAGAACGCTCGGAGGCGAGCAGGCGCAGTGACTCCAGCGGGAATTCGCGCGTCTCCAGCAGGCGGATAAAATCCGTTCCTACGGCTCCGGTCGCTCCGGCGATCGCGACATGATAGGTTTTCATACGAGCTCTCTCTGGTTTCGTCTTCATCGAAGGTAATGGATAGGTGTCCCTAGTGTACTCTAATGAAGGCAATAACGTCAACCGAACCCGATCCCCGCACAGGGCAAACGCATTGTATGGAGGAAGAAGAGAGAGTGTGCAGCGCCAAATGGGGTTCTGGCTCCAGCAGCGCCCTAGGGCGTGGAGGCAGCTTCTCATTGCGATCAAGACACGCACATGTAAGGGAAATGCACGTCAAAAATACGTATTTGTACCGAGCAATTTGCCGGAGGATCCGGGCTATAATACTAAATCAGGCGTGTTTGCCGGCTGGCAGACGCCCAGCGAGAAGGCCCCGCAGCGTGGGTGTCTGCATAGGTAACGCGCATAGCGAACGGAGAACAGCGGGAGTGGACAGCGAAATCGGGTGCTATTTGCAGCAGCTGCGAACTGTTAGGCAGATTTCTACCTCGCAGCTGGCACGCGGGGCTGGAATCGGGCGGGCCACTCTCAACCGCTGGCAGGCTGGCAAATGCTGGCCGCGCCTGCAGGAACTGGAAGCGGTTCTCAAGGCGATGGCCGTTTCACCGATGGAACATGCGCACGCGCTGACACTCCTGTCCTCCGCGAGGAAGCATATTCGGAAGGACGCGGGCGGCGAACAGAACGATTATGCCCTTCTTGCGGGCCGACAGCCTCACTGCGGCGATCTGCTGCGCGCCCTGCGCAGGCGCAGCGAAATGACTCAGGCGGAAATGGCACAGCTTGTGGGAACCACTCAAGCCACGGTCGCTCGCTGGGAGCGTGGGGAGACATGGCCCAACCAGGAACGTTTGCACCAAGCTGCACTGGCCCTGCACGCTCAGGATGCCGAGTTGGCCGCTCTTTTACTCGGGCCCCTTTTAGCAGTCGGTCCTCCGCCTTGTGTCGAGGATCTTCGGGAGGAATGGCAGGTGTGCCGGCAGGGGCCGCATCCCCCTGGAAAAGCAGTGCACGCCGAACTCACGCTGCTGAAGCTGGCGGCGCAGGCATGGCTGTCGGCCCGCAGCAGCAGGGCGCTGAAACTCCTGGCCGACATCTACACCGTCTATGCCGACCATCTCTATTTTCAATGTCGGTTTCCCGAGTGCGTGCAGACAGCGCGGCGCGCCCAGCATATCTATGTCGGTATCGGCAATGAAGCCGATCCCTTCTGGGCAGGAGCCATCCTGCGCGGTTCGTCCGCGCTGGCACAGCAAGGCAATGCGCGGACCATAAGGCGGGTTATGGGGCAGTTACGCATCGATTTTCCTGGCGATAGCCCGGCGATCTACAAAGACTGGATGCTGAGCGAACTGGGGAAGATGGCTGCGCTGTGCGGGCGTAACCCCGAGGCGCTGCACCTGGGACGAGAGGCTGTCTCTCTGGCACGGGAGAGCAGTGATCTTACGGAATTCGCTCGGATACAGGAGAACCTGGCTCGTATCTACCTGTGAGGCAAAAATGCCCCGCTGATCCCCTGCAGCCCAGCTCAATCGCTTGTAGTCACAGAGTCCGCCCGTTGATCGACTGCCATGCTGGCGGATGGCATGAGCGGAAGCGCTGAATCCGCCCGTTGTTCGACTGCGGTGCCCACATCCGGTACCAGCGGATATTGGAGCTGGCCAAGCAGTGTAGGCGGCATTGCGGCTTCGATCCCATAAGCCTCGGGCCACTCTTGCGGCAGATG
>JAYTGR010000200.1:0-2350 GCA_043733205.1 Chthonomonadaceae bacterium | reverse complement strand
TCGGCTGGACGCACGCTTACGACATCCGCATGGAGGAGGACGCCGCCAACACTCCCACCGACGACAGCCTCAACTTCGCCGACCGCACCGACTTCTTCGGAGCCAGACACAAGTACCACCGCGATGCCGACGGTCTCTACTCCCCGCCCGCCTACCTCTACGACGAGATGAGCAGCGACTGTCAAACGCCTTGGAAAAGTAGTTCATCGTCACTTTTGGCGCAGGTTTAGCGACCACGCAAAATTCGCTTTCGCAATGTCTTTATTTTCCGCTGGATTCATGCAGACGCTGGCAGCCTAATTGGACATTTCCGTGTGTATCTCCCATAATGTACCCAGTAAATGCACGCAGCATCGGAGAAGGGAAGCCCCGCACGGTATGTCCGAGCCTCATGAAAGCTATCGCGAAACGCAGCGCCGTCTGGCGGAGCGCCAGCAGACGGTCAAGCAGCAGACAGAACTGCATCTGCGCTATGGACGGGTACGCATCGTCACTTTTTTACTCCTCGGTCTTCTGGCGTGGTTTAGTTTCCACGACCGGATTCTCTCCGCATGGTGGCTGATCGTTCCTGGGGCCGCCTTCGCGGTGCTGCTTGCCAGCCATGACCGGCTGCTGCGCCGGCGGGAACTGTCGCGGCGTGGGGTCGGCATCTACGAACACGGCCTGCGCCGCATGGAGGACCGATGGATAGGAACAGGCATCCGGGGAGAACGCTTCGTGAGCGCCAGCCATCCCTACTCCGGCGATCTCGACATTTTCGGGCGCGGCTCGCTCTTCGAACTGCTCTGCACCGCGCGCACTCCCATGGGCGAGGCCTGTCTGGCGGCATGGCTCTCCGCGCCTGCCGAACCCGCAGCGATCCAGGCCCGGCAGGCGGCCGTGCAGGATCTGCGGAAAAGGCTGGACTTTCGGGAGGCGCTCGCGACAGCCGGAGAAGAGGTGCGTTCCGCGCTCAAGCCGCAGGTTCTCACCGACTGGGGAGACCAGCCCTCGCAGCGCGTCGAGCAGAACGCCTGGGCAATGGCGTGGGGCATGCTCGCCTGTAACCTGGGAGCGTGCCTCTATGGGCTGACAGGGCACGGCTGGTATCTGCTGATCGCGCTGATCGCTCTGGACACGATCCTGCTTCAGAAGCAGCGCGGGCGAATCCGCTCGGTGCTGATCTCGACGGACCGCCCGGCCCGCCAGCTGGAGCTTATCGCTATCCTGATGGACAAGGTCGAACACGAGACCTTCGAAGCGCCTTTGTTAAAGGAGATGCAGGCGGAACTTCGCGCCGGAGATCAGCCGGCCTCCCAGCAGATCCGACGCCTGCAGACCCTGCTCACCTGGATGGATCTGCGCAAAAATCTGTTCTTTACGCTCATAGACGCCATTCTGCTCTGGACCGTGCAGTTCGCGTTCGCCATCGAAAACTGGCGGGCAGCACACGGCAGACGGCTCGCGCGCTGGACACAGGTGCTGGGCGAGTTCGAAGCGCTCAACTCGCTGGCAAACTACGCCTACGAACATCCTGCCGATCCCTTCCCGGAGATCGCGGAGTCCGGCCTCTCCTTCCAGGCGGAAGGCGTTTCCCACCCGCTCCTGCCGGCCGCACAGGCGATTCGCAACGACGTGCGGCTCGATGCCGATACACGCCTCTATATCATCAGCGGCTCCAACATGTCCGGCAAGAGCACCCTGCTCCGCACTCTGGGCGTCAACACCGTTCTCGCGCTGGCAGGCGCGCCGGTGCGCGCGCACCGCTTCGCGCTGGCCCCCCTGCATCTCGGCGCTTCTCTGCGCACCCAGGACTCCCTGCAGGGCGGAATCTCCCGCTTTTATGCCGAAATTCAGCGCCTGCGGCAGATCGTGGACATCAGCCGCGAACAGCCCCCACTGCTCTTCCTGCTCGACGAGGTGCTGCACGGCACCAACTCCCACGATCGCCGGGTCGGTGCAGAAGCTGTGCTGCGCTCTCTGCTGCGCGCAGGCGCGCTCGGCCTGCTGACCACCCACGACCTGACGCTGACTCAGATCGCCGCCGATCCGGACCTTCATGCCATCAACGCCCATTTCGAGGACACTATCGTCGAGGGCAAAATGCACTTCGACTATCATCTGCGCCCAGGGGTCGTCACTCGCAGCAACGCCATCGAACTGATGCGCGCCGTCGGCCTGGAGGTCTGATCGCCCTTCCAGGCCGCGGGGACGCGGTGTTTCCCTACTGCTGTGCCGCAGGAGAGACAGCCAGACCGACGGAGCCCGTTCCGGAGCCCAGCTGTTTGAGAGTGTCTGCAGCCACCTGCACATAGATCGGATGGAAGCTGCCGTTCATGCTCAAGGCCCGTCCGAGACAGAGGGACGCCGT
>JAYTGR010000199.1:0-2350 GCA_043733205.1 Chthonomonadaceae bacterium | reverse complement strand
AACGCCTTCGACTTCTATGTGAAAGCCGGAGATGCGATCACCGGCACAAAGCAGATAAACGAGGTGGACACCGATAGGCCGACCGTTCGCTATACGCTCGCGCAAAAAGAGGCGGTCGTCCGGCAGAACGCGGACGTTATCGCCGCACTGCATACTGGCTTCGCCTCTTCCTATCTCAATCCGCCAAACCGCTCTTTCAGCACGGATACAGCCTATTACTCAAAATTCCGGATGGCGGCACGCCTGCTGTCGCTGCAGGGGCAGGTGCGCGCGGAAGAGGGGGACTGGGGCGGGGCAGCCGAAAGTTACTTGGACGCGATGCGCATGGGAGCAGATATTCCGCATGGCTCTCCTATTAGCGGTGCGCTGATCGGGATCTCCTGCCAGTCGATCGGACGCCGACAGATGGGGAAGATCGTGGAGCATCTGAATGCCGAGCAGTCACGCGCCGCCGCCAAACGGCTGGCAGGCATCATGGACAGACACGTCCCATTCGCCGACTCGATTCAGGAGGAGAAGTGGCAGGTTCAGGCCGAACTGATGGAACTGTTCGAGAACAGACTGCCGCAGCCGACTTCCACCGAGACGCAGGACGATTCTGCAGGCCCCAGAGCGTTTTCGATGGCGGAGCTGCTCTACTTCTTTGCCAGCAAAAAGCGTATCATGCACGATTTCACCGCCTATATGGACCAGAGCGCCCAGCAGGCGCGGCGGCCCTACAGCCTTCACCTGCCGCCGCCGCACGAGCCGACGGATATAATCAACATGATTCTGCTGCCTGTTTTCATGAACTCACGCTTGGGAGAAGTCAACTGTGAGACACAGAACGGCTTTCTGCTCGTGTCGCTCGCGCTGCATGCCTATCGCCTGGAGCACGGTCACTATCCCGCCACGCTGACAGAACTGACCTCAGGCTATCTGAGCAGACTTCCTGTCGATCCTTTTACTGGGCAGGGAACGTTCAAGTACCGGGTCAAGGGCAAAAGTTATACTCTGTACAGCGTTGGGCCGGATGGCAAAGACGATGGCGGGAAGCCTATCGACGACCCAAAAAGGATCGTCGGTTCCCATCCTGAGTCGCGCTATAATATCCACGATAACAGCCTCGGAGATGTGGTCGCAGGCAAAAATACGTGGTAGCCTGCCAGGATTTAGGTTTTAGGTGAGAACTTTAGGAGGGAGATCTATGCAACCTGCTGCGTCTCGTTCCGCTGTGCGTTCCAGCCGCCGCACGGCCTTTATGGGGATAGGGATTTTTGGGCTGGCGGGCATCGGGGTTATGTGGCTCTGGTGGACGACTGCAATGCGTACTCCGGTGGTGACGATACCCAGTCCGGTCATGCCCCGTCCCAACGCATTTGATTTTTATGTAAAGGCCGGCAATACGGTCGTCGGTTACAAGCAGATAGGGAATGCATTTGGCACAAAACAGAAAGTCGTCTATTCCCTGGCGCAAAAAGAGGCGCTCATTCGGCCGAACATCGGTGTTATCGACACCGTGCATCAGGGGTTCGCTTACCGCTACTGCAATCCGCCTTCCCGCTCCTTCAATACTCCCTTTCCCTACTACGCGCGGTTTCGCGGCCTGAGCCGCCTGCTGGCGCTGCAGGCGCAGGCTCGGGCAGAAAGGGAGAACTGGAGCGGGGCGGCCGACAGCTGTCTGGATGCCGTACGGCTGGGCGCAGACATTCCGTATGGGTCTCCCCTGATAGGCGATCTCGTCGGCATCGCCTGTCAGGCTATCGGGCGTCGGCAGATGTGGAGCGTAGTAGAGCATCTGAACGCAGCCCAATCCCGTTCCGCCATCTCTCGGCTGATGAGCATTATGGACAGGCGTCTTCCCTATACCGATACTCTGCAGGAAGAGAAATGGGCGATGCAGGCGAACTTGCTCGAAGTGTTCAACGACCCCAAAAAGGCGGCCACTCTGGCAGACGGAAAGACAGACGATCCGAACGTGTCACAGAAGCAGTCGGTTCTCTTCTACCTTTTTTGCAGTAAGACGCGCATCATGGAGAACTATACGACCTATATGGATCGGAGTGTCCAGGTGGCGCAGCAACCCTATGGCCTTCATCTTCCATCACCGCCTCTGCCAAAGGATCCTATCAATCGCGAACTGCTGCCCGTTTACGAGGCAGCCCGATTAAAGAATGTCGAAAACGAGACACAGAATGGCTTGCTGCTGGTCGTTCTGGCGCTTCATGCCTTTCGGATGGAGCACGGCCAATATCCCGTCTCCCTGAACGAACTTGCGCCTGTCTGCCTGAAGAAGCTGCCGAACGATCCGTTCGCTGTACAGGGCACGTTCAAATATCGAGTCACGGGCAGGAGTTACGTTCTCTACAGT
>JAYTGR010000198.1:0-2350 GCA_043733205.1 Chthonomonadaceae bacterium | reverse complement strand
GTGAAATGGTTTTTGTGCGGTGCAACCCCACCGAAGAAGAAGTACTGGTGCTGAATGTGCGCGACATCGACGCTGTTCAGCTGCTGACCGAGAGAGCGGTACCGTCGTTCGTCGGACACAAAGTTCTTTAGGGCCGCGAGAGATCCGATACGTGCCGCCCCTTCCGGCGTTGAGACCGTGTTCACGGAGGCGATGTCCGGAAGCTCTCGCAGCGCTCCCGCCAGTCGGCGGCTGTAGTCCGCGATGCCGCAGCGTTCCCTCATCGGGGCGAGCATCGACACCACGAGAGGAGGGAGCGGACGTTCCGGCAGCCGCATCAGAATTTATTCCAGCCCGTCCGCGCCGCCGTATCTCCGGAGAAAATCCAGCGTCTCCTCGAAACTAAGGATCCCGGTCGTCGCTCCCAAAGCTGTTACGCAGGAAGCTCCGACCGCCGTTGCAAACCGCGCGCACTGCTCCAGGTTCCAGCCGCGCACGACGCCCGCCAGAAATCCTGCGACAAAGGCGTCCCCTGCGCCGAGAGCGTCGATTGCCTGTACAGGGAGGGCCGGAAGCCGGACCTCCTCTCCGGCAGCAGAGCGGACATAACAGCCTCTGTGACCCAGTTTCAGTCCGACGACCTTGGCTCCGGCATCCAGCAGGAACTGTGCGGCCTCCTCCGGCGTTTCGAGGCCGCCCGCGAGCATCTTAGCCTCCTCGAAACTGGGCAGGAAATAGTCTACGCAGGGGAGGCTCGGTCCGGTCAGTTCCATCCATCGCCCTGTCGGATCCCAGACGGTATCGAGCGCCGTCGTGACACCGGCAGCCTTCGCCTGTTTCAGCAGATGGGCCATGGGGGCTCCGTCGAAGGCAGGCAGCACCTGCGCCCCCGCGATATGGAGCACTTTGCTCCGTTTCACACGCTCGAAATCGACATCCTCTCCCTGCAGAGTGGCGTTCGCGCCGGGATAGTGCAGAAAACTCCGTTCGCCGTCGGAATGGACCAGGACCATCGTAGCGGATGTCGGGGTCTCGTTGTCACGTGCGACGCCGCCTGCGTCGATTCCGAACTCCTCGAACCGCCGCACCATGAAATCCCCAAACCCGTCTCTCCCGACCTTGCCGATGACAGCCGTCGCTATCCCGAGCTTCGCCAGGCCGATCCCGGTGTTCGCAGCGCAGCCGCCGGTATGGAGTTCCATACGCTCGACGAAGGCCAGATGGCCGCGCCCAGGCAGGGCATCGATCGGCTTGCCGACGACATCCGCCGTCAAGAGTCCAACACAGGTCACATCTGGCACGTCGTCATGCCTCCTTTTGCGGGAGAGAGTCAGCGCTCTCCACCGGCCTTATCACTCCATATTTCGCTAACAGCGCCAGGGTTGGCGCCGTCGTCAGCACACAGACGCCGCCGAGCCACAGCATCGCAGCGCCGACCGCCGTGAGGAGCGCCAGCGCCGACCACAGCAGGATGGCCGACAGGAGGCCCATCGAGAAGAGAGGCTCTCCCACGACCAGATAGAAAGAACGTCGTATCACAGCCTTGGCACCACGCTTCGCGCGTCTGTCCGGTTCATCGAACGCTCCCGTTTCCTGCAGCACCAAAAGCGGTCCCTGATAGAGAGCCATCGCAGCCCAAAACAGGAGCAGATAGAGGCAGAAAAGCATGATCGCTTTGCCCGCCAGTCCGCTCAGCTGCAGATAGAATATCATGTTGACGGCCGTGAGTACGCCAATGCAGAGATGGATCAGTCCCAGCCGGATCGCCACGCCGCCGCACTGCCGTAGTCCCTGGAGAAGCGCGTCAATCGTGATTTCCCGACGCGTTAAGATCCGGAGCGCGACATCGAAGGCGGCAGCGAGCAGAGGGGAGAAAACGATGACCGCGAGCAGAGCGACAAGGAGGGTGCGCAGCGGGACGGGCAGCGCCGTCGGCAGAAGCAGGCCCGGTGTCAGGCTGAGCAGTAAGACCACGGTTCCGATCAGACTGACCAGAAGAACCGTCCCCAGTCGGTCCCAGATCGACCGGAGTGCAGCGCGTAAGGAACGACCCAGACGCGCAGGCGGGAGATCGGTTTTGGGGGAACCGCTCCCGCCCGGATCGTTTCGGTCGTCCGAGATACTCATTTCAGATGGAAGAGACGGAACTTCGGGCATCATGCTCGATCAGTTCGGCACCGCACTCCCAAACTCCTGCCGTGCGGTAAGCCGTCTCTTAGGCATCCGTCCGTGTTTTGGACGGCTCCCAGACCATGTTCGCACTGGGCAGGTGGCCGCACAGAGCATGGACCAGCTGCCCGGTATCGGTTTTGATCGTCATGATGGTGTAGCGGTCGCCCGAACGCAGGTAGATATCCCATTCCGAGAAATG
>JAYTGR010000197.1:0-2351 GCA_043733205.1 Chthonomonadaceae bacterium | reverse complement strand
GATCTTCACGCTGCATCCGCTGCAGGTTACCGTCACGACGTTTATCGGCGGCCGTCCGGACAGTATGGCGCTGCTTTTTCTGCTGCTGTTCTCGATCGGCGCCTGGAATACGGCGCAAAACATCGCATCGCCCCGGTCCGGCCTGCGTCGTTTCGGCTGGTTCCTTGTGAGTGTCCTGGCCTATACGTGCGCGGTCTTCACGAAGGAGCAGTGTCTCTCGATGCTGCTTGTCCTTCCCTTTCTGCTGTGGCGCCCCGGCTGCGCGCTGCCCGCAAAGAACCTGCCCTGGCTGGCGCTCTATCTGGCGCCGGTCGGTCTTTATGTCCGGGCGGCGAGCCTGATCATTCCTTTCGCATCGGTCCCCAATCCTCACTGGAGCGTGCCGCTGCATGCCGAGATGGTCGGCCGAACGCTGTGGTATTTCGAGCGGCTGCTGCTGCTGCCCACGGTCGGTCCGATCCATCGATCCACCCTGGGGCCGTGGGACGTGCCGCAGCCCGGAATCGCTCTTGCGGGATTTCTGCTGGCCCTCCTGTGGCTGGCGGCGCTGTGGCGATTTCGCGGCAGCCCCGTCTTTCGCTTTTGCGCGCTGTGGACGACACTGACCCTCCTTCCATGCCTCAATCTCATCCCGATTCCCTCGCAGTTCGCCTCCTGTTATCGGGCTGTCATTCCCCTGCTGGGATTTGCAGGTCTGCTCGGAATGGGGCTGGATAAGATGCTTACCTGGTGGCAGTCACGCGTGAAGCAGGCTCAGTATGCATCCTATGGTGCGCTGCCGGAGAATACTGCGGCGGACTGGCTGCATTCGGCCCCGCCTGTACGGCAGTACGCGCTGGGCTGGACGGTTATTCTGCTGATCGGCGTCTGCTACAGCTGGGAAACGCTGGCGGATGTGCCGAACTGGCAGAACAACAGGACACTGATGCACGCGGAGCTGTATGGGGATCCTAACTTTTTACCGGCCCATGGAGGGCTCGCGTTTTGGGCCGAGGGGACGCGCGACTGGAAGGAGGTCGAGCGCCAGTTCAATTCGGTGCTTACCCCCTTTATGCCTGACGTGCCGCCGGGACCTGCGTTTGCAGCCGCAGTGGACAGCCCCGCCTGTCAGCGCGCGCTCTGGAGCCACGCAGGACTGCGCTATCAGCCGCGCGGCTACCTCGAGATGATTCTGCCGCATCGCGGATGGGCTAGACAGCAGCAGGGCCATTTCGCGGCCGCTGCAGAGGACTATCGACGCGAGCTGCTGCTCCTGCCCAGTGACGAAAACTCCCGTGCCAACCTCCGCACCTGTTATCTGGCGAACGGGCAGGTGGACGAGGCGATGGCGCTCTACCGCAGCGCGTCCGAAGTGGAGCCTCGCACCCATTCCAAAGCCGACGACACGACGCCCTGAAGCCGTTGACAGGCGCTGCCCCGTGTGTTAAACTGGGGATAACGAAACCGATGTAAATGAGCAAAATCATGTCCGAATGCAGCGAACATGTCTCTGTCGAACCCATGCGTCCCGAGGATATGGAGGAGGTTCTCCAAATCGATCGCCTGAGTTTTCCCGTTCCGTGGATGCCGGCCGCCTTTACGACAGAGCTTTCCAATCGTTCCGCCTGTTACTTAGTCGCGCGGAGCAGCGGTGGACAGATCGTCGGCTTCGGAGGCGAGTGGGTGATTATGGATGAAGCGCATATCACTACGCTCGCCGTTCACCCACAGCACCGGGGCCGCCATATCGGCGACCGCCTGTTACTGGCCCTGCTGGAAGAGGGTATCCGGCGGCGCGCCTCCCGTGCCACACTGGAAGTTCGACAGAACAACCGTGCAGCGAGACACCTCTATCAGAAGTTCGGCTTCTACCAGGCCGCCGTCCGAAAGAGTTACTACACCGACAACGGCGAGAACGCCCTTGTGATGTGGGCCGATAATATCGACAGCGTTGCCTACAGAGAGGCTCTCCTAACTATCGGTAACAGCTTCGAAACACCCACGTTTTAATGCCCTGGCCCACCAGGCGAACGTTCTTTGAGAGCGTTCGCAAATGGAATTTTGGTAACTGGGCGCCTGCCGATATTGGCGTGTCCTACTCTGCGTCACGCCAGGGCGGCGCGGTACGGTGTACTGCCGCTGCGTGTTCGCGCAGCGGCAGTTCTCGGTTGCCACGTCATGGCGTATTGGCGAGCCAGTCGGTTAGTGTGGGCCCGACAATATATAGCCGGAGTAAGGAGTCGAGGCTGTTGTTCCCAGCCCTGTGATGAAAGTATTGTACACGGATGCTTTGTTCATGAAGAGGTAAAGCAGTGCCCCGGAACTGGGATTCTGCAGAACCATATCCGTATATCCGTCTCCATTGTAATCGG
>JAYTGR010000196.1:0-2351 GCA_043733205.1 Chthonomonadaceae bacterium | reverse complement strand
GCGAAACCGTGCAGCGCGAACGCGCGCCCTACCGTCCCTGGATGCTGCTGACGCGTCCGCCCGACATGGCTCTGCCGGGGGTGGAGTATACGGAACTGGAAGGAGAGGGCTATCGGCTGCTGGCCGAATTTACCGGTCAGGCGAACTATCAGGCGGCGCGGTTCCGGCTGCGGGACGCCCATGCCGAACACCTGACCTACGCAGGCGGGGCAAAAATGGCTCTGATCCGCTCCGGGCAGACGCTCTTTAAAGGAATGATGTTCGACGATATCGTACGCCTGCAGTTCGACATCGAGACGAATGGTCTCGACCCCGAACCCGAGGCGGCCCGCGTTCTGCTGATCGCCGTCTCCGACAATCGCGGCCTGATCGACCTGATCGAAGGAGACGAGCCGGAGATCCTGGAGCGGTTCGCAGCCCTGGTGCGCGAGCGCGATCCCGATGTGATCGAGGGGCACAACGTCTACGGCTTCGATCTGCCCTACGTCATGGCGCGCTGCAAGCGGTACAGTATCCGGCTGGCGATCGGGCGCGACGGCAGCGAGCCGCGCGCCGGGCAGGAGCGCAACTACGCCATCGGCGGCAATTCCCGGCCCTATGTGCCGATCTACATTCATGGCCGTCATGTTCTCGACACCTATCTGGTGGTGCAGCGGTTCGACTGGGCGAAGCAGGCCCTTACGAGTTATGGCCTCAAAGAGTGCGCCCGCGTGTTCGGGTTCGCCGAGGAGCAGCGGGTGGAACTGCCGCGCGGCGAGATCGCCCGCATCTACCGGGAAGACCCCGAACTGGTCCGGCTCTACGCCCGCCAGGATGTGATCGAAACCCGCAAACTGGCCGAACTGATCTCCCCTGTCGAGTTCTACCAGGCGCAGATGGTCCCTGACAACTACGGACAGACAGTTGTGACCGGCAACGGCGAGAAGATCAACTCCCTGTTCGTGCGGGCCTATCTTGCTCAGGGCCGTGCCGTGGCGCGGATGCGCCCCTCCCGCCCCTACGCGGGCGGCTACTCCGAGGTGCGGGCCGTCGGCGTGTTCGATCGCGTCGTCAAAGCGGATGTCGAAAGCCTCTATCCCAGCCTGATGCTCACGCATCGTCTCGCCCCCCAGGCCGATACGCTCGGCATCTTCCTGCCCCTGCTGCGCGAACTCACCCTGCGCCGCTTCGATGCCAAGCGCAAAGCGCAGGCCGCAGAGAGCCGCGAAGCAAGTCCCAGTCAGGCAGAGGCGACCGGAACAGATTCGCCAGCCTCCGAGGGAGACGCCCTCCCCACTCCTCCCCATGAAGAGCAGGATTTCCAGTACTGGGACGGGCTGCAGGGCTCGTACAAGGTGCTGATCAACTCCTTCTACGGCTATCTCGGCGGTCCCTTCTACTGGAATGACTACGATGCTGCCGAACGGGTAACGGAGATGGGGCGGGAACTGGTGGTAGACGTGGCCCAGCGCATGGAGGCGGGTGGCAGTGCCATCATCGAGATCGACACGGACGGAGTCTACTTCGTGCCCCCCGCTGCAGTGCAGGGGGAAGCGGACGAAAGGGGTTATATCGCAGAGATCGGCGCCCCCCTCCCGGAAGGCATTCGGCTCGCTTTCGACGGCCGCTACGCCGCGATGCTTTCACTGAAAACAAAGAACTATGTCCTCGTCGGGTACAACGGCAAACGCACCTTCAAAGGCGCCTCGCTCCGCTCCCGCGCCGACGAGGCGTATGGCCGTAAGTTCCTGGCAAAGGCCATCGACTGCCTGCTGGAACACGACAATGCAGGCGTCGCCGCTCTCTATGCTCAGACCATCGACGACATTCTGAACCGCCGTATCCCCCTCGACGACCTCGCCCGCCGTGAACGCATCACCGAGAAGACCTTTCAGAGCGACCAGAAGCGCCGTTCGGCCGCCGTAGCCAAAAACGTTGCGATCGGCGAGTACGTCCACGTCTATGAAAAATCCGGCGGAGAACTCGGCCTCAAAGACGACTACGCCCAAGACGAAAACGTCCGCTACTATATGGACAAACTGTACAAGTTCGCCAAACGCCTCGAAGATGCCCTCGACGGAGACTTCGACCGCCTGATCCCAAAACCCACCGCGCAAGGCCTGCCCCATCAGGCGCAGACTACGCTGGATCTGTTCTAAATACGAAGATCGCAATCAGTCGAGAAGCACAGCTGTGTCGATGGCAGCGGCATCGTTATCTCGCAAAGCCTGGATCAGCGCGGTTAAATGCTGCTCATAGGCCGTGAGCGCGGCGAGGAGGAAGTCACGGTTGGCCTGGAAGATGCCGCGCCAGAGTGTGGGATCGGAGGCAGCGACGCGGGTCATATCGCGATAGCTGCCGCCTGCGAGCTG
>JAYTGR010000195.1:0-16843 GCA_043733205.1 Chthonomonadaceae bacterium | reverse complement strand
TGAAACTGGCGAACGGCAGCGAGATTTTGCCGTAGAGATCGACCATCCGCCCCCGCACATCTTCGCCCGCCGTGCGCGCGGCCTGAATATCCGCCTGCAGATCCCGGAAACTCTTGCGGTTCGGGTCGGTGACGTCGGACTTCAGAACCTCTTCGAACGACTTGCCGACCGAAGCCCCGTACGGCAGCAGTTTCAGCGTGCCGAACGTGACGGTCATGCCGTCCTCGATGCGCCCGGTCTTGGGATCGGGCACGAAGGGCGTAAAATAGCCGCGCTCATAAGTGGCGTTCTCGCCCCGCTCGTCCATAAAACGGACCTGTTCGCAGTAGATATTGACGAGCGGCTGCCCGCGCCGGCCCGGTCTGCTGTCGAATTTGAGAATATTGACCCGCCGAAAGACGTGAGTTTTCGCATCGTAGCCGCCGTTTACGGTGACCAGCTCTTCGACGCCCTTATTGTCTTTGCTGTCGATCGAGCGAAAGAGAGGCTTATCCTCTTTGCCGATATGCTTGAATGTCTCGACTTTCAGATCCCAGAAGGCGGTGCTGGCCGCCGGCACGACCGTATCGTTCCAGGCATAGGCGACGATGCTTACCAGCGCGCCCATTACCAGCACGATCCGCGCGGCGCGGGGAAACGAGATCCCTGCCGCGAAAATCGCCACGATCTCCCGGTCCGCCGAAAGGCGTCCGAAACCGAGCAGGCCGGCCAGCAGCATCGCCATCGGCAGAACCTGCGTCACCAGACTGGGAACGCTGAACAGCACGAGTTTCAGCACGATCAGCCCTGGAATGCCCTGCACCAGCCATTCCGTCGCCTGAAAGAGCGACCCTGCGGCAAAGACGAGCATCATGAACATCAGAAAGCCGTTGATGAATGGCCCGATGAGGTCTTTGAGAATCAGTCTATCCAGCAGGCGCATCGTCGTCCTCGTCTGTCTTTCCAGGATCCGCAGGAGGATTCTCCTGTTCTTTCTCCATGTCGTCCAGTTCGGAATCGTACTCGTGGCTCATGCGGCGCAGCTCTTCTTCGGCGGCGAGGCGGGCCATATCACGGTTGATGCCGTACGCCTGGCCGAAATAGGCTTCCTGCGCCACCGGATCGTTGAGCAGATTCGTTGCCAGCCCCTCGTAGCGTTTCTGGCCGTCCGCAATAAGGTAGACACGTTCCATAATACTGAGCATCGCCTCCACGTTATGGTCGGTGATCAGGATACCGATCTTCTCTTCCGACTTCGTCAGACGGCGTATGATTACCGCAATATCCTCGATGGCCTTCGGATCGACGCCGGTAAAGGGTTCGTCCAGCAGAATAAACTTCGGATTGGAGGCCAGTGCGCGGGCGATCTCGACCCGGCGGCGCTCTCCGCCGGAAAGGGTCTTGCCGAGGCTGTGGCGCCGGTCCGTGATATGCAGATCTTCCATCAGCTGGTCGGCCCGCGCTTTGCGCTCCGCCTTCGTCAGCTTTTGCAGCTGCAGTACGAGGTGCAGATTCTCCTCGACGGTGAGGTTGCGAAAAACCGACGTCTCCTGCGGCAGGTAGGCGATCCCATTGCGCGCCCGACGGTACATCGGCTGGCGCGTCACATCCTGGCCATCGAAGAGAACCTGCCCGCGATTCGGTTTGACAAGGCCGACGATCATGTAAAACGTCGTGGTTTTGCCTGCCCCGTTCGGCCCCAGCAGTCCGACGATCTCGCCCTGTTTGACATTGATGCTGATCCCGTTGACGACTTTGCGTCCGCGGTACTCTTTTACCAGATCTGTAGTATTGATTTCCAAAAGGGTTCTGTTCTTTTCCCTGCCAGGACTGCCGAAGACACTAGTTCGGCTTGGGGGGCGCCGCAGGTTTGGTCTCTTCCAGATCGAAGGGTTTCGGCTCGAACTGCAGTGTCTGGGTATGGTCCGGGTCGATCAGCTCCCAGGACAGACTCTCGCCGGACTTCTTCACGGTCAGCAAGGCTCTCTGTCCGGCGGTCATGACCGCCGGTTTCGCCAGATGCTGAAGGTCGTCTAAATTCATCGTGAGCGGTCCATGTACGACCGTCTCCTGTCCGGCCTGAGTGCGTACATAAGAGGCCTGAGGCGCAGTACCATCCACGGTAGTCTGCGTCTTTTTATCTTTGGACGGCTGGCTGACATGGTAGCGTACGTTTTGCGTCACGGTGGCCCGCTGTATCTCGGACTTCTTCGGCACGAACTCCCCTTCGAGCTGCTCGCCCTGCAGCCGCCAGGCTGTCTTCTCGTCTGGACTGGCGAATTCACAGGTCGTGCCTGCGCCCTGCAGATGGATCGCCTCACCGATCTGCAGGTCTCCGGATCGAAAACCGTAGGCATGAAAGGTTCCCAGCGGAGTGGGGGGAGCAGGTTTGCCGTCGGCCTTGGAGGCAGGTTTGCTGTCGGTCTTCGAAGCCGCCGCCTGCTGCGGCGTAAACTGAATGTCGTTGTTGGCGGCAGCGCCTTCCAGGCTGTAGCGGAACGGCTTGGTCTCCATCGCCACGGTCAGACTGCCGGTGCGCAGGGTGGCGGGACCGCGGAACTGCTCGGCATCGGTCAGTTTGGTATGCACGCCGCCGGTGAACTCCATCAGCTTCGTCGCGCGCCGCAGTTCCGCGTGTCCGGCCGTTCCTTCGAGAACCCGGTCGCCCGCATCGGACTTCTGCACCAGACGATACCGCACATTGCCGCTCAAAACGATCAGACCGATGTTCATCTTCCCGACCCGCGAGCCCAGAATATCGTCGGCGTGTACGTAGAGGACGGACTTGCTGGCTTTGTCCGGCACTTCGATTTCGGTATGCGCGCCGACCCAGTGAGTGGTGCCTTTGCCTAGATCGACGTTCCACTTGTCGGCGTCAACGAACGTGATGTCACCGAACTGCTGTTTTAGATGCTCTGTGGGCGGCACGGTACGCTTTCCAGAGACAACAGCGATCTGTTTCAGGCCGGGCTGCCGCGAATCGGGCCGGAGCTTGTTCTGCTGTCCGGCGCGCGCCACATGAGTGCCACTGCAGCAGAGTGCTGCGGCCCCGAGCCCGGAGAGCATACGGCCCGACGACAATCGAAAATAGCGCATGGCCCTTGCCTTTCTCACAGCGACTCGACCTCGATCTTCCGAAACTTCGTGTCGAAGGTAATGCGTCCGCCGGTCTGGGTGATCGGAACGCCGTGGGGCGGCCGCTGTGTCACGACCGCGTGTCCGACGGCCACCATTTTAAAGGAACGGGGATCCCAGGTGATCTTGTCTGCGGTGACCACGGTGTCGGGAGGGCTGGTGAGCGACGTGACGCGCACGCCGCCGGTGCCGACAATCAGATGATCGTCCGAACTGGCGTCCACCTGCGCGGCCACGATGTCGGCAGCGTGAACGCCCTCCTGAAACAGCTTGGCCCGGACACCGTGGAGGCGCATCGTAGAACTGTCGCCGAGATTGTTCATCTCGCCTTCGCGGGCATCGGCGATGAGAGCGGGAACGGCTCTGCCTTTCGCGTCGCGAATCGACCAGGGAATGTGCCAGTTGGTTCCGCTGATCTCGCCCGTCAAGTTCTGATCCTGATCTGCTTCGGCCCCTATAGTACCCGGATTTTGCCCGCTTTGAGAAGGGGAGACGGTACGGTGACAGCCGGCGGCTCCGAAGAGCAGCATCGTCAATACTATCAGCGCCTGCGTACGAACTCCCTTAAACAACGTTCCTCTGCCTCTCGATGGGTATTGTCCGCTGCGGATACCTGTATTACCCGTATTAAAAGTCAAGGGGTTGTCACCCCTCGCTGCGCACCTCCGGCGGACAGTCCTTCGGACTGATTGTGAGATCGCAGCTGTTCAGTCTGCGCGCAGTGTCAATGGGATTTCTGAAATGGTGCGTTCCGGCAGATTTGGGCCGATGGTGCGGCGCAGCTGCCCGCAGGCGGCGGAGATCGCATGGCCGCGTGTCATCCGCTGCGTTGCGACGCGCCCGGCCTTTTCGAGCTCTTCCCGAAAGCGCTGTACGCTTTCGCGCTCCGGGCGGCGGAAGCCCTGCGGCGTATCGACATAGTTGAAAGGAATCAGGTTCACGTTGCCCGGCAGGCGGCGCGACTTCAGCAGGGATGCCAGTGCGCGGGCCTGTTCCGGACTGTCGTTGACGCCGCCGATCATCAGGTACTCGAACGTCAGGTTGCGGTGCGTCCTGCGGACATATTCGGCGCAGGCGTCCAAAATCTCGTCCAGCTTCCATTTGCGGGCAGTCGGGATGAGCGCTTCGCGGGTCTCATCGTCGGGGGCATGCAGCGAAAGCGCCAGCGTAACCGGCAGCTCTTCCTGCGCCAGCGCCCGTATTCCCGGCACGACTCCGACAGTAGATACAGTTAAGTTACGCAGCGACAGGCCGGCCTCGTTCCCCAGCAGCCGCAGGCTCTTCACGACGGCGTCATAATTCCAGAGCGGTTCGCCCATGCCCATATAGACGACGTGCGAGATGCGCCGCTCCCCATCCGCCTGCATGCGTAAAAACTGCCCGATAATCTCTCCGGTCGTCAGGTTGCGCATCAGGCCGCCCTGCGCGGTGGCGCAGAACCGGCACCCTGCGGCACATCCGATCTGCGTCGAGAGGCAGACCGACACACGGTCGGGGTAGGGCAGATAGACGCTCTCGATGGTCTGTCCATCGGCCTGGCGCAGCAGGTACTTGACTGTCGAATCGGGCGCGGTGTCGCGGTGCGCCGTTTCCGGCAGTCCGACGATATAATTCTCTGCGAGGCGGGTGCGAAATGCCTGGGGCAGATCGTTCATAGCGTCTATGCTGGCCGCGCCGCGCTGATAGATCCAGGCAGCGATCTGCTTGCCGCGAAAGGCCCGCTCGCCGTTCTCCTGCGCGACGGCCTCAAGCTCTTTGATTGTCATTCCTACAAAAGGTTTCATCCGGTTTTCCTGCTCACTCCCGTCCCATTCCATATCGAAAAAGGCCGACGGAGCGGTCTGCTCGGCGTCGGCCTGTTATTGTACACCATAATCTGCCTTGAAGAGGGTTCAGACTACTTGCGCACCTGCGGCCGCGCCGGGACGGGCGGCACGGTCGGAGCGGAGTTTGCGTTCTGCAGGCGCGGCGTGGAGGCGTCCGGTTCGATGTTGGCGAGGGCCAGCAGATCGCTGTTGTCGCGGCGGACATAAGGCTTGCCGCCGTTGGTGTTGTTTCCGCCGCCGTTGGCGTTGCCGACGACCTGCGCCGCCATCAGCGTCTGCACCACGCGCATCACATCGTCCGTGCCGGAGGCTGCGGCGCTGTGCCCGCCTTCGCCGGTCGATCCGAAGTTGACGAACTGTCCGTTGGCGAGTGCGCCGGCGACTTCGCGGGTGAGGGCCGGTGCCAGTTCCAGTTTGCGCAGCTCGAGGTAAGCCTGTCCGGATTCCATCAGCGACTGCGCTTTCATCCGGATCGCGTCGGCCTCGGCTTCGGCGATGGCGCGGATGCGCGCCGCCTGAGCACGGCCTTCCGCTTCCTGCTGGATGACGTTCTGCTCGGCGTCGGCGCGGGCCTGGGTGATCTGGCTTGCGGCCAGTTCCGCCTCACGCTGCTGGCGCACCGCCGCCTGCTTTTCGGCCTCGGCGCGGGCGATGGAAGCGCCGTTGGAGGCGATCTGCATATTCAGGGCTTTTTCCTGGTCGTTGATCTTCTGCGCAGCTTCCAGCTGCGCGATTCGCGCCCGCTGCTCTTCCTGAGCCTGAACGACATCGGCGCTGGCCTTGGCGCGTGCCGCCGACTCGCGGCGGCGGGCCTCGGCGACTTCGCTCAGAACCGCCTTGATGTTGAGACTGTTGAAGGTCAGCCCGAGATCGAGCAGTTCGCGGGAACAGGCGTCTTTGATAATGACGGCCAGTTCATCGTCATCCGCCTGCACCAGGGATCCGTTCGCAAGCGTGATCGGCGGGACCGTGAGGGCATTGGCGGAGGCTGCGATCGATGCTGCGGAGCGCGCATTGAACAGCTGCTCGTGCCGGAGCAGGTTGATGGCGCGGCGTCCTGCAGACGAAAGCACGTCCGTCAGGGTCGAGAGCTGATCCATCGGGGGTTTCGAGAAGAACTTGTTCGCGGCGGTATTGACCATTGCGTCGTTCTCTCCGACGCTGACGATGGCGGAGGCCTTGACCGTCACCTTGACGGGGGCCGGGCGGCCGTTCGCATCGACGTCCGCTGTCTGGTCCGTGATCTCGATGTCTACATTGATGGCCTGCGCCGGAATCTGGCGGGCCTGCGTGATGACCGGGATGATCAGCGCTTTGCACGGGCCTCGGAAAATCTTGAGACTGCCGCCGCGCCCTGCCAGTAAGATCTGACCGGCGTCTACACTCCGCAGAAATGTCGTCACAATGACAGCGGTCAGAATCAGGACGGCTGCAACGCCGCCGATCAGTAAGATCCATTCCATTCTAAGCTCTCCTGTTTTCCGGCGCAGCGCGCGAGCGCCTCCACGCCTCACCAACCCACCAAAAATCGGGCGGGAATCGCCTCACATCAGCCTCACATCAGCCTTACATCAGGGTGACGGTCATGCGCTCGCGGGCGGCGTCCACCTCTTCGACGCGCAGACGGTCGCCGACATGGACCGGCAGATGCGCCTGATCCGGCAGCAGCTGGGCCGAGAACTGCACCAGGCGTCCGTCCCGCTCCATCGCTACGATGCCCTTGCCGTTCCGAAACGGCGTCACGGCCTCGGCCTCGCACAGCGTCAGCGCTTCGAGAGGGGAGCAGGGCTTGCCCTGCGCGGCGATCATGACATTCCACAGCGGCGTCACGGCGAACTTCTCCAGCAGAACCGCCGGCAAAATCGCCACGAGAGCCGCAATGGGCTGCGTGAGATGCAGAGCGCCGTGGAGGGCGTTCCCGAACGCTCCATAGAGGGCCAGCAGACTGAAAATCATGCGCGGAGAGGGCAAAAAACGCAGATTGGAAGCGGAAGAGGATGCCGACTTTGCCGCGCCCTTGCCCGCTGCCGACAGCGTCTGCCCTATGGCCGCCCCTCCCGCGTGTAAGGCTCCGTGCGCCGATCCGGTAGGGAGGCCAGTGTGCCCTGCCGCTCCTATACCGTGCGGCGTACCGATGCTGCCATGCCGCCCGAAAGCCGGAATCGCCATTACGATCAGCCCCGTCAAACCGGCTATCATCAGTGCGAGAAACACCGTCATACTGCCTCCACTCTGCGCCGCAAGGGACGCACCTGTTCTCAAGAGACGGACGAAAGAGAAAAACGCTGCCAGAAAACGTACACACGCTATACTCTCTCTGTATTCTACCAGCAAACGCCCGCTTCATGCTGTCGGAACTGGTTTTCCATTGTTTATGGATTGCTGGGCGGTACAATGGTATCGATGGAAAACTGCAGTGCTTTCATGGCGCGCCCGCGCCCGGAGAAATGCTTATGAGCAATACCCTGGTCGCTCCAGAACTGGAGATGTTTCCCAATCGCTATCGCTGGACTGTCGAAGCCTGTGACCGACTGATCGAACTCGGCTTTCTCGAAGACCATATCGAGGTTTTGGATGGAGAGATTATCAGCAAAATGGGTCAAAATCCTGCGCACTCCAACGCGCTCAAACGTCTGATGCGCGTACTCTCGTCTCTTTATGGCCTCGATGTGCTGTGGATCCAATCTCCTGTCGCACTGCCTGCCCCCGACAATGTTTACAGCGAGCCGGAACCTGACATTGCCGTGACGTACGAATCGGAAGACGCTTATGCCGACCGTCACCCCGGCCCGGAGGATCTGCGCCTCGTGGTGGAAGTCTCCGACACGACCCTGCGCACGGACCTGATCGTCAAGGCGCGGCTTTATGCCCGCGCAGGAATCGCCGAATACTGGATTCTCGACATCAATGCACGTAAACTTTACATTCATCGCGAACCTGTCGGCGGCGAGTACACGGTCATTACGGTTCATGCCGAGACTGAGACCATCGTGCTGGCCGTGCATCCTGATGCGCCCATTGGCATTGCCGATATTCTGCCTCCCATTGCAGCAGGAAAATCGGCTGCGAATGGTGTAGAATAGATTCAATACGCAAATCGCGTGAGGAGATATGAGCAAGATGCAGCAACGGGCTTATGGCAGGACAGGGCAGGAGCTTTCGATTATCGGACTGGGCGGGGTCGTGCTGGTCGGTTTGGACCAGACCGAGGCCGACAGTATCGTGGCGGAAGCCATCGATCATGGAGTCAACTACTTCGATGTCGCGCCGAGTTATGGGCACGACCAGGAGACCGAGAAGCGGCTGGGGCCGGCTCTCGCGGGACGCCGGGACGGAGTGTTTCTGGCCTGCAAAACCGGCTGCCGGGACAGCGCAGGCGCGCTCGCCGAACTGACCCGCTCTCTGCACCATCTGCAGACCCACTATGTCGATCTCTACCAGCTGCACGCGATCTCCAGTGTGGAAGAGGTCGAAAAGGCGTTCGGGCCGGGCGGCGCGATGGAGACCATCGTGAAGGCGCGGGACGAAGGGCTGATCCGCAATATCGGTTTCTCCGCGCACTCCGCCGAGGCCGCCATTCGGGCGATGGAACTGTTCGATTTCACATCGGCGCTCTTTCCGATCAACTTCGTCACCTGGACCGAAGGCAATTTCGGGCCGCAGATCATGGCGAAAGCGCAGGAAAAAGGCGTCGCCCGCCTCGCCCTAAAAGCCATGGCCCGCACCAACTGGAAGGAGGGCGCGCATCGCGACTACGCCAACTGTTGGTACGAGCCGCTTTCCGACCCGCACCTGGCAGAGCTGGCCCTGCGCTTTACCCTCTCACAGCCCGTCACCGCCGCTGTGCCGCCCGGAGACCCTCGCCTGTTCCGTCTCGCCATGCAGCTCGCCGCCGAGTTCCGCCCGATCACTCCCGAAGAGACGGCCGAACTGATGACTTACGCCCACGGCCTTACGCCGATCTTCCGCGCCGCTGCCTGAAAGGTCTCTGCTTGAAACGACTGCTGCTCAATCCCAAATGGATCGGCTGGCTGCCGCTGCTTGCCGTGCTGTTCGGCGCGGGAGTGCTCGGCGCCATCCGCGAAAATCGAATCGTGACCGAGCCGGCCTGGATTCGCAGCTACCAGGCTGGCCTGAGTCTGGCGCAGCGGTCCCATCGGCCGCTGCTGCTCAGCTTTCACACGCCCGGCTGCAGCTGGTGCGCGAAAATGGATGCCGAGACTTTTACGGATCCTGCCGTCGTGGACCTGAGCCGGAATTTCGTGTGTGTGCTGATCGACAGCGAGACGGAGATGCCCACCGTCATACATTATAATGTAACGGATTTCCCCACGACTCTGCTGACCGATCCGCAGGGGCACATCCTCTCCAGCACCGCAGGTTATGTGCCCGCCTCCGAACTGCTTCCTTCCCTCCGAAAGACCGAACAGCGCCGGTTTTAACCTCCGTTCCCCCGAACCGATATTCCGATTGTGCTTGACAAACCGCAGGGACATGGTGGTAACATACACCGACTTGCAAACAGGACACTATCGAGAACGAATTGAGTACGGCGGTCGGGCATGGCTGAATCGTCGTCTCTAAGAAGGTAATCAAATCGCAATGGCGAAATCCCTTATCATTGTTGAATCCCCAGCTAAAATAAAGACCCTCAAGAATTTTCTCGGCAGCGATTACGAAGTCGAGGCCAGCATGGGGCATGTGCGCGATCTGCCGGAGAAAAAACTCGGCGTCGATATCGAGCACGACTTCAAGCCGACTTATGAGACGACCAAGGATCGGGCCGACGTGATGAAGCGCCTCACTGCGGCCTCCAAAGGTGTGACCACCGTCTATTTCGCCTCCGACCCCGACCGCGAGGGAGAGGCCATTGCCTGGCATCTGGCGGAAGCCCTGAAAATCAAAAATCCGCAGCGCATTCAGTTCAACGAGATCACTCGGCAGGCCGTGCAGCAGGCCATCGCGAACCCCGGCGTCATCGACATGGACCGGGTCAATGCGCAGCAGGCGCGCCGCGTTCTGGATCGGCTCGTCGGCTACAAACTTTCGCCGATCCTGTGGAAGAAGATCCAGAAGGGGCTGTCGGCAGGGCGGGTGCAGTCCGTCGCCGTGCGGATTATCTGCGATCGTGAGCGGGAGATCCTGGCCTTTGTGCCGGTGGAGTACTGGTCGCTGACCGCGACACTCACCCCGCAGGCCCCCGAAAAGCGTTTCCCCTTTACCGCCAAACTGCACAGCCGGAGTGGGGAGCGGCTGGAGCCGAAGTCCGAAGAGACCATGAACGGCATTCTGCACGATCTCGATGGCGCGCACTACGATGTCGCCGAGGTGAAGAAGAGGGAGCAGCGCCGCAACGCCGCGCCGCCCTTCATCACCAGCACCCTGCAGCAGGAAGCCGCCCGTAAACTGGGCTTCGGCAACCGGCGCACCATGTCGGTCGCGCAGGATCTGTACGAAGGCGTCGAACTGGGCGAACTCGGCAGCGTCGGGCTCATCACCTATATGCGTACCGACAGTGTGCGCGTCGCCGCCGAAGCGCAGGCCGAAGCCACCAAGTATATTCGCGAACGGTACGACGCCGATGCGAAGAAGACCCCGGGCTATGTCTACGCGCCCGAAACCCCGAAACAGTTCAAAACGAAGGGCTCGGCCCAGGATGCGCATGAGGCGATCCGCCCGACCTCCGTCTATCGCGAACCCGATCTGATCGCCCGGTTTCTCTCCGCCGAACAGCTGAAGCTTTATCGCATCATCTGGCAGCGGTTCGTCGCCAGCCAGATGAACCCGGCCGTTATGGACGTTACGACCGCCGACATCGCCGCCGCCGGCGGAAATGTCGCAGGCGCGCCTTATCTGTTCCGCTCCACCGGCAGCGTCGTCAAGTTCGACGGTTTTATGCGCGTCTACACCGAGGGTAAGGACACAGAAGAGGTGACGGACGAGGAGCAGCCGCCGCTGCCGCCGCTCTCCAAAGAGCAGCCGCTGGATCTGCTGGGCCTGGAACCGAAACAGCACTTCACGGAGCCCCCGCCCCGCTATACGGAGGCTACCATCGTGAAGGCGCTGGAAGAGCAGGGGATCGGCCGCCCCAGCACCTGGTCCAGCATCATTCAGGTGATTCGGGACCGCGAATATGTCGATCTGAGCGAAAAACGCTTCTATCCGACGGAACTCGGATTCAAGGTCAACGACTCGCTGGTCAAGCATTTCCCAAGTGTCATGGACCTCAAGTTCACGGCGGATATGGAGACCAAACTCGACGAGGTGGAGGAGGGCAAATCCGACTGGGTCACCCTGCTCCGGGAGTTCTACGATCCCTTCGCGCTGCAGCTGGAGCGCGCCGGAACCGAAATGGAGAGCCTGAAAGCGGCTCCCGTCGAGACGGAGTTCCACTGTCCTGCGACCGGCGTCGTCATGCTGCTGCGGCAGAGCCGGTACGGGGCTTTTCTGGGCTGCAGCGACTACCCGAAGTGCAAGAAGATCCTGAAGATGAACGAAGACGGTCAGCCCGCAGAAGGGCTGGACTTCCTGTGCGGGCTGGCGCCGCAGCCGGAGAAGGTGCCTGTCGATCCGACAACACTGCCGGGCGCGACGGACCACGTCTGTCCGGAAGGCAAGGGAGTGATGATCCAGCGCGTCGGACGGCTCGGCCCGTTCCTCGGATGCAGCTCCTATCCCAAGTGCCGCACTCTGCTCAACATCCTGCCGGACGGCGCGCTCAAGGAGGGGCAGGAGTTCAAGTGTACCTACTCCGATACGCCGGTCAAATCCACCAAAAAGACGACAGCGCGTAAGACGACCACCCGCGCGGCGGCGGCGAAACGCGCCACGACGGCAGCAGCGAAAGCGCCTGCGCGCCGCACCGGGACGACGGGAACCAAAGGTGAATAGCGGCGGCCTGGACATCCGGATCGCCTCGGTCAGCGCCGAACCCATGACGACGCCGCTGCACAGTCCTTTCGTGACCTCGCAGGGCCGCGCCACGGCGGCGCTCGCGGTGCGTGTGCATATGACGCTTTCGGACGGGCGCACCGCAGCGGGCGAGTCGGTGCCGGTCACCTATGTCACCGGCGAGACGATCGAGACGGTGCTGGCGGCGGTGGCGCGGGTCGAATCCGAACTGGTCGGTCTCGATGTCGCGCGTTATCGGCAGGTTCTGGATACGATTTCCCGGCTCGTTCCGGACGGTGCGAGCACACGCTGCGGTCTGGAGATGGCGGCCCTGGACGCGTGGGCGCAGGTGAGCGGCAGCAGCATGCACCGCCTCTGGGGCGCAGCGCAGGACAGCAAGGCGACCGACGTCACGATACCCATCGTCGAGAACGCCGGTGAACTGACCGAACTGGCCTGGGCGCTCGGGATGCAGGTCTTTAAGATCAAGGTCGGCGGCGCGAATATCGAGGCCGATCATGCTCGGGTGCTGGCCGTGCGGAATGCTGCGCCTGAAGCGCCGCTGCGTATCGATGCCAATCAGGCGTTCACGCCCGAAGAGGCGCTGCGCTTCGTGGAGCGTCTGCTCGCGGAAGGCGCGCACGTCGAACTGCTGGAGCAGCCCGTCCGAGCGGATGACTTCGCGGGACTGGCCTGGGTCGCCGCACGCAGCCCGGTCCCGGTCTTCGCGGACGAGAGCTGCCGCACCCCTGCCGACGCCCTGCGCCTGGCACAGACGGCGGTTCAGGGCTTCAACTGCAAGATTCAGAAAAACGGGATCGCGGGCGTGCTCGACATCATCGCCATCGCCCGCGCCGCCGACCGGCGACTGATGCTCGGCTGCATGCTGGAGACCCGGCGCAGCATCGCGGTCTCGCTCGCCCTCGCCTGCGGCACCGGCGCCTTCGACCACCTCGACCTCGACTCGCACCTGCTCCTGAACGAGTCCGGCGACAATCCCTATTTTCAGCAGGCAGGCGCGATACTCTCCCTTCCTGCGAGCGGCTGACCTAACCCCCCCGCCCCCCTTCCCTGCTTCGTTCGCTTCGCTCACAGGGAAGGGGGGTGCCCTAACAAGCACCGAACTCGTTGCGTGTCACTGTTTTTCAGGTTCTCTTCCCTATTTGGGAGAGGTGAAATCGCTTGCAATGTGCGTTTCCTCCTCCTCCGAGAGGTTAAGTCGGAAGGAAGAAAGTGCGTGTCAGGGCACCCCCTTCCCGTGTCGGGAAGGGGACGGGGGGTTAGGTCGCCCGGTTAAGCGCGGAGGAACGGGGGTTCGCGCTCGAAGCATCGACTTTAAATGTTCCCATGGAAGGATTTCTCATTGACACAGACACAAACCCCTCCGAAAAAACGCCGCCGCTGGTGGAAGATGATTATTGTTGTTGTGGTCGTTCTGCTGCTTCCTATTCTCTATCTCTGGTTCAAGCCGCTGAATGTGGGGGATCTTGCCGAGACCGGGCATTCGGCACAGACCTATGCGGAGGCGCTGGAGCGAATCAAGGGACTGGATGCGCCGGCGGCAGGTAAGTTGGGGCCGGCAGGCGGCACACTGCTCCTCACGCATGGTAAGAAGACGGACAAGGTTATCGTTCTGCTGCACGGCTATACGAAATCTCCGCATCAGTTCCTGCCGCTCGGGCAGTTGTTGTTCGCGAAGGGCTGCAATGTGCTGATCCCGCGTCTGCCGCATCATGGCCTCGCGGATCGTATGAACACGGATCAGGCGCTGCTGACGGCGGAGGAGGTCGCGGCATTTGCGAATGAGGTTGTAGACTGTGCGCACGGTCTGGGCGACCATATCACGGTCGCGGGTCTGTCGGCGGGCGGCCTCACGACTGCATGGGCAGCCCAGCATCGCGCAGAGGTCGAGAAGGCCGTCATCATGTCGCCGGTGTTTGGCTATAAGGCGATTCCAACCCCCCTGACACGCCCCGTCATGAATGCCTATCTGACGATGCCCAACTCGTTCGACTGGTGGGACAAAGATCTCAAGGATCGATTCAGGCTGGACGAGCACGGCAAAACCAAACCGGACCCCTACTATCCGCGCAGGTCCACCCATGCCCTCGCGCAGCTGCTGCGTCTTAGTTTCGCCACGCAGCAGCAAGCGGTGGAACATGGTCCCGCCGCCCAGTCGATCCTCATTGTCACCAATGCCCACGACAAAGATGTCAATAATGAGATGACCGCGAGCGTCGCAGCAAACTGGCGCCGGAATGCCGCCGGCAAGATCCACACCTTCGAGTTCCCCGCCTCCCAGGGACTTGACCACGATTTCATCGATCCCGACATGCCCAATCAGCAGACCCAGACGACCTATCCAATCCTCCTCGATCTCATCGCCAAAGACAGCCGTTAGAACGACAGATTCGCGTTGAGCAGAATGCGGCGCGCCTGCTGAAAGCGGGTGCCGCTGAACGCCGACTGGAAGTTGATGACGGTGCGGTCGTCCATCAGGTTCTCCACGCTCACTCCTAATCCTCCATGGCCTCTGAACAGGCGCGGGCCGGTGCCGAAACGCATGTCGATCTGAGTGCGCGGGACACGGTACACGCTCGGCGGGATCGGACTGCTGGCAAGGCCGCTGCCATGATTGACAGAGAGAGAGGCGACTGCGCCGCTCCGCCAGGTATACCCGACGTCGAGACTGAGGGTGTTGCGCTGATCGTGATCGTTGAAGTCCGGAACATTGGCGCCCGTGTTGTCTTTGCCGTTGGGGCGCGCGATCGAATAGGAGTAGTTGAACGAGGCGTCGAACCCGTAGGTGCGGCCCCGCGCAGGGACGATGTCGTAAGAAAACTCCACGCCATGCACCCCGCCAACCGCGAAGTTGACCGCCGAGTAGATGCCGATTTGGCTGCCGGGGATCAGCAGCCCCGTATCGACCTGATTGCGGATGTCCTTGATGTAGTAAGCCAGATGCAGACTCTGCCCCGGCCCGATGCGTCGTTCGACGCTCAGGTCGTACTGATCCAGAATTTCCGGCTCGATCGGCTGGCCGACAACGGCGCCCTGCGCCAGCGGCGGAGTGTTGAACAGCTTGTTGTAGGACCAGCGGAAGGATGTTTTCGGATCGGGCGCATAGGAGAAGTTCAGGCGGGGCGAGATCGTCTTGACATCGACGACCGGCTGGCCGAGGTTCTGGCCCTGTTTATACCAGTCCCCTCGCAGGCCGTAGTTGACGACGAACTTACGTGAGGTGCGCCACGTGTCCTGGAGGTAGCCTGCACGATAAAATCCAGAGCGATGCACCTGCAGAGTGGGTATTGTACTGGAACTCGGCATATAAACAGGATTGCCGTTCACATCCACGACGGCATTGCCCTGTGCGTCCGTCTGCACGGTTCCGGCTGGTGCAAGGGAGGGCGAGAGCGATGCCAGGGCGTTCAGCGCCAACTGGCTGGCAGGGACAAGGTTGTACGTCTCGTTCCCGTTCTGATCGTCGAGTGTGAAACCTGCCTTCAGCTGGTGTGCTCCCCTGCTTGAGGCAAGACTGCCCGTTATCTGGACATGATGCACGTTGCGGATGGCAGTAGGGCTGTATTCGATCGAATTGTCGACCGGCAAGTTCAGAATATCGACCGCCGGGTTGTTGTTATGGACATCCTGCCCGGAGTGGAGGAGGGTCACGGCGAACAGGCTGGTTTCGTGGGCCGAGAGTTCGCGCCGCCACGACAGGGTTCCGAACTCGCTGACTTCCCTCTGCGTGATGTCCTGTCCTGCAGCCTGCTGTGAGATCAGCGGCAGATTGTCGGCTCCCAGCGCCGTGCGAGTGGCGTCCAAGACATCGGGCCGGGAACCATCGAGGTTGCGCCTGCCCTGAAAACCGTAGCCCTGTCCGGCGGATGCAAAGGAACTGGGCAGGCCCGTACGGTTGCCTATCTGCAGGGTGCCTGGACTGCGGCTGAGTGTGAGACTCAGGGTATCGCGATGTGAGGTGGCAAAGCGAAACTTGCCGAACTCGTTCAGATCGGAGCCAGCGTTGTGCGCGGTCTGGTTGTCGGGCTGCTGCGGCTCGATGGCGCTGCGGGTGCGCGTTGCGCTGAAATCCAGCACATAACTGGCGTGTCTGCCGAGCGGCCCCGCGGTGGTGAAGTCTCCGTTGGTCGTATCGAAACTGCCGCCCTCGAACGAGAGATTGGAATGACTGTGCGCTGCACCAGGAACGGTCTCGATATTCAGGATCGCCGCCGTCTGCTGCCCGAACTCCGGCGCGAAACCCCCTGTGATGAACTCCAGAGACTGGATGGTGGAAGGGACTACGACGGAGCCCTGACGGCCGGAGAGCGTATCCGGCAGGCCGACACCATCAACGACATAGGAGATGTCAGCATGTTCGCCGCGAACGTGCACCTGTCCGGCAGAGTCGGCGGCAACCCCGCTGTTGCCTTCCAGAACCTTGGTCAGGTTCTCGCTGCCTCCCGCTTTGCGTCCGATTTCTGCGGCGCCTATTGTTGTGGCGCCCGATGTCAGGCCGCTCTTGGTGGTCATGAGGCGGTCGGCGTGGATGCGAATATGGATCTCGGCTATGGGGGGCTGCTGTGCGCCCTGCGCGGCGGGCTGAGCCTGGCCGGTCAGCGCCACCGTCGTCCCCGCCGGAATCGTGATGAGGGTTGGCTTGTCGGCAGAAAGACCGGTCTCCAGGCCCCAGCGGTGTGTGTTGAAGGCCGGCGTGAAGGGGCCGGCGGTGACGGTGCGTGTCTGATGACCGCCGCTCAGATCTTCGATGGTCACCTGGGCTCCCAGGATCGGCAGACGCGTGACGGCATCGACGACGACGAACTGGAGCCTCTCCAGTCCCCTGGCATGGGCCAGGGCAGGAGCGCCCAGCAGAAAGAGCGAAGCGGCGGCGGTTTTACCGCCTCGGACGATTTTTGTGTGCATCAGCTTACCTGGAATTCGATGAAGATCCGCACTTTGCCGACGACGGGCTGACCGTCACGCGTCGCGGGTTTGAAACGCCATTTTTT
>JAYTGR010000194.1:0-6676 GCA_043733205.1 Chthonomonadaceae bacterium | reverse complement strand
TACAGCATCGTGGCGCAAAGAGAATGGGTTCGAAGCAGGAGAACGCATCGTCCTCGCGGTTGGTCGTCTCGCGCAGGAGAAAGGGTTCGATGTACTGATCGAGGCATTCGCTATCCTTCAGGCCCGCATGCCCGACGCGCGTCTGGTGATCGTCGGGGACGGCCCGGAGGCCTCGCGATTGAAAGCTCAGGCGGAACTCAGCAGTGACCGCATCCGCTTCCTGGGCCATCTGTCGGACACCGCGCGTCTGTTTGCGGCGGCAGATCTCGTGGCCGTCCCGTCCAGGCAGGAGGGCCAGGGAATCGTACCCCTGGAAGCAATGGCGGCCGGGCGGGCTGTGGTGGCGAGCCGGGTCGGCGGGCTGGTCGAATCGATCGTCGAGGGCACAACCGGCCTGCTGGTTCCCGCAGACGATGCGCGTGTCCTGGCTGGTACAATGGAGTTGCTGCTGAACGATCCGAACCGGCGGGCGGCGATGGGTGCAGCCGGACAGCGGCGAGCAGAGCAGGAGTATTCGCTGCAGACCCAGTTACAGAAAATCGAGGCGATCTATAGCGATGTTTTCCGACATACAGCGTGAACAGCTCCGGTCTGGAGCGGCGGTCTGGGGATTGACTCTGGAGGACGCTGTCCTCGCGCGGTTTGCGCACTTCGCGGATCTACTGGAAGAGGGCAGCCGCCGCCTGAACCTGACGCGGGTTCCTCCAGAGGAGTTCGCCACCCTTCACTTTCTCGACTCGCTGGCCCTTGCCGCCATCGTGACTCCAAAACCGGGCGCCACTCTGCTGGATGTCGGCACAGGCGCTGGATTTCCGGGACTGCCGCTGGCGCTCGTCTATCCCCGTCTGCACGTTACGCTGATGGACGGCACCCGCAAGAAACTGGATTTTCTGGATGAGGCGATCACAGCACTCGGTCTGACCAACGTTACGACCCTGCATGGCCGAGCCGAGGAGATCGCACGCCTGCCCCTCCATCGGCAGCGCTACGACCTGGTGACTGCGCGCGCCGTGGCAAAGATGCCGCAGCTCGTGCAGTGGCTCCTTCCGCTGGTGCGGCCGGGGGGTCTGGCGGTCGCTTACAAAAGCCGGGAGACCGATATGGAAATAGCAGAGGCCGACGAGACACTGCAAAAACTGGGTGGGAACCGGGAGCCGACCGTCGAAGTGGCGCTGCCCGGCACAGAGATCGTGCGAAGACTGATACCGATGCGGCGCACGGAAAGAGATGGCAGATGAGAAAGATTCGTCCTGAGATCGCGGCGCTGACGCTCGCCTTTGTGGCGGGAAGCGCTGGACTGCTGGTACGCAGAGCGGCGGCGGAGCATTTCGATATCGCGCTGAAGGCGCAGTCAGGCCGCCAGTTGGCCGAAGCATCCGTAGACACTACGCCTCCGATAGGCGGCGTCAACCCGCGCCCCATACTGCGTTTGAAGGCCGGTGACCCCGTTCATATCACCTGGAAGCTCAAGAGCAGCTTCCCGCACGGTACGATGAAAGGCGTCACAGTTCATTTCTTCGTGGTGCGTGAGAAGGAGGCCGGCCAGAAGCCGGTCCCAGACCCCTCTGGCCCCGCCGGTATTCTCGACAACCGCCTCACCATGGACTTCGCTCCGGCTGCGGCCTCCAGCGGTTCGCTCACCTTCACTTTGCCGGGTTCCGGCACCTATCTTGTGCGCGTTCAGAGCGAAGACACCCACGACGAACACGACCATGAACATTTCTCCGCCATAGACATCGTCGTCCTGTGAGCGCAGACTGGGGTCAGCAGTGTACCGTTTTAGCCAGCAGTTCGACAGCCGCTCTGCTCACCGTTTCGGCCCCGACGCTGTCGATGCATGCTGTCTGTGTCCGGCTGCAGGCGTACAGCCCGCAGGGAGTACAGCGCACGGTGGGGCCAATAACCCGCGTTTCAGTCATCCAGGGGCTCCAGCGAATCCGCTCATCCCAGTACTGTGATGCGGGGAAAACGGTCACACACGGAACGCCCATGACAGCAGCAAGATGGGCCGTACCGGTATCGACACTCAGATGCAGCGCACTGCGTTTCAGGATCGCTCCCAGCACGCCCACGCTGGTGTCCCCGGTAAGATCCAGGCTCTCCGGGCCGATGGCGTCAGCGATCAGTGCATTCTCTGCCCGATCCATCGGTATGCCGGTCAGCGCGATTTGCACTCCCCTCTCCTCTGCGATTCGCTTCGCAGCGGCGACAAAACGTTCGGGCGGCCAGCGGCGCGAAGATCCGCCATGCGACGGGTTGACGATGACGAGCGGTGCGCCGTCCCAGCCCCGTGCCGTGAGCAGACGGCCAGCCTCTGCATCCTCCTCTACAGTGAACGGATAGATCATCGGGCCGGGAGCGCCGACAGCGCCGAGCGGACGCATCATGTCGAAGTTGTATTCGACTTCATGGCGGTCCGGCGCGCTGCGATTTGCCGTAAAATTGTGGGTATAGAGCCGCCCATAGGATTTTCGGGTGCAGCCGATGCGGAGGGGAATGTTCGCGAGCCGGAACAGCCAGGCATAGCGCCCTCCTCTGTAAAGTGAGACTGCGGCGTCGAAGCGGCGGGAGCGAATCTGCTGGAACAGTCGCCATGTCCCTCCCGAACCGGCGTATATTCCCGCCTGATCGTCCCAGAGCATGTCGTCGAACAGCGGATGTCCCTCCAGCCAGATCCCCGGCTGCGCGGGCCACAACAGCAGCGTGATTCGGGCGCGCGGATGGGCCGTTCGCAGGCCAGCCAGCGCCGGTGTGGTCATCAGAAAATCCCCGAGTTTCGCGCCGGGGAGGCGGACGAGAATACGTTCGAGGGACATAAAAACCTTGTTTATGTGAGGATTATGACAGATGCAAAGAGCGCTGTCAATCCGGTCCTGCAGTCGGTTCTGTTGGACAGTACAGAGGGAATATGATAGAATAGCAGCACTGCAATCCCTGCTGGACGAGGAGAGAACTATGTCTGTTGCTGTCGCGGGACGACCGCCGAAGTCACCGCAGGCCGATGAACTTCGGCGTGAACTGGTCGCCATTCTGGGAGAGACCGGTGTTCTGACTGGAGAGACCGAGCTTCGAGCCTACGACTGCGATGCCTACGCCCCCGAAAAACGTTATCCGGACGCCGTCGTGCTGCCGACCGATACGGCTCAAGTCGCACGCATCGTAAAACTGTGTAACCGCCTGAAGGTGCCTTTCACCCCGCGGGGCGCAGGTACTGGGCTTTCGGGAGGCGCGACAGCGATCGCAGGCGGCGTCATTATCGCCACCACGCGTCTCAATGCTATTCTGGAGGTGGACGTCCCGAACCGGCGTATGACGGCACAGGCTGGCACCGTAAACGTCTATCTCACGAAAGCTGTCAAAGCGAATGGCCTGCACTATGCACCCGATCCCTCTTCGCAGGGCGCCTGCACCGTCGGCGGCAATGTCGCGGAGAACGCCGGAGGGCCGCACACGCTGAAGTACGGGGTCACTACCAACCATATCACCGGTCTGACGATGGTGCTGCCGGACGGCGAGATCGTCACGCTGGGCGGCAAGTCAGAAGACTCGCCGGGATACGATCTGGTCGGCCTGGTAGTCGGCTCCGAGGGCACTATGGGGATCGTAACGGAAGTGACCATGCGGCTGACTCCCCTGCCGCAGTCTGTCCGCACCCTGCTCGCGATTTTCGAGACGGTCGATCAGGCGACACAGACCGTCTCCGACATCATCGCCGAAGGCGTGCTGCCTGCCGCGCTGGAGATGGTGGATACCTTCATCATCAAAGCATGCGAGGAGGCGTTCCATCTCGGTTTTCCGCTCGATGCCGAAGCCGTTCTGATCATCGAAGTCGACGGGCTTGAGGTCGGACTGGACGCCGAGGCCAATCGCGCCAAAGCGATCGCGGAGCGCAACGGCGCCCGCGAAGTGCGCCAGGCCTCGACGGAACTGGAGCGCGCTCTGCTCTGGAAAGCCCGCAAACAGGCGTTCGGCGCACTCGGCCGGCTTGGTCTGGCCATGGTCACTCACGACGGCGTCATACCCCGCACGAAACTCCCAGAGGTGCTGCGCGAAGTCCGCGCCATTGCCGCACGGCATGGTCTGGAGGTCGGCAATGTCTTCCATGCGGGCGACGGCAACCTGCACCCCAACCTCATGTTCGACGAGCGCGATCCTGCTCAGGTCAAAAATGTCATGGAGGCCGGGCATGAGATTCTGAAACTCTGCGTGGATGTCGGCGGCTCTATTACCGGTGAACACGGTATCGGAGTAGAGAAGATCGAGGCCATGCCCTGGCTCTTCTCCGAGGTGGATATGGCCTTGATGGAGCGTATCAAACAGGTTTTCAATGCCAGCGAACTCTGCAATCCCGGCAAGATATTTCCCTCGGCAAAGCGCTGTTGGGAGACCGATCATGGCCCGAACATCGCGCAGCGTGCCGGTCGTGGCGCAGCCGTCTAAATCCTCTTCCGCTTTCACAGGATCGTGCTGAGTAGACGTCTGAGAATAGCGGACGGAGAAGGAAAACCCGATGTCTGACATAAAAGTGACGCTCAACGATGTGAAAGAGTTTGTCTATGCGGCACACGGCAGCCTGGACAAAGTCAAGGCGATGCTTGCAGAGAAACCCGAGCTGCTGCTGCGGGCGAACGGCAATGAAACCGCGATGGGAGCGGCCTGTCAGCTCAAACAGCGGGATATTATCGAGTTCCTGTCGGCGCTTCCCGATGGGGAGCCTCGCTCTCTTTACAGCCTTCCCTGGCCCCTTCAGGGGTCTTAACATCCCCTTCAGGCCGCTCCTTTAGGGGCGGCGGCCTGAAGGGACAACATAAGCTCGTTTGTAAGGAGAGGCCAAATGCTGGTCTTTCACAGACAGGCGTTATAGGCCGTTCCGAGCCGTTGTGGCGACAGCGGGAACGACTGTCGCAGGACCAGGATTGGGCACTGCAGGCGCGGTCGCTTTGAGGGCTTCCAGGAGAGCCGCCTGGAACGCCGGGTTTTCTGCCAGACGCTGTGCAACTTGATCTGCCATCTCCGGCGAGACGCTGGCGGGACTGCTGCCTGTCACCTTCGCGATAGCGGGCTGCAGGAGCCCGCCCAGCTGTGAAAGCAGCCCGCTGACCGCATCTCCCCCACCCGTTCCGTTGCTGCCGTTCTTGGCGCTGGTGTCGGTCAGGAAGCCTTCCACCATCGAGCGGACGCCGAAGCCCTTCGCCATGTTGTCGATCATTGTCGTCGCCGTCTCCGGCGTGCCGTAGAGGGTCATGTGACCGTTGGCCAGGAAGTTGGCCAGAGCGCGGGCGAACTCCATCTGGACATCGCGTCCCGCCTGAATGGTCAGCTTCTGTACTTCCAGCTGGATACCTGCCTGAGCGAACTCCTGCCGGTTCTCCAGCTGCTGCCGCTCCACCGCCACTTTGGCCTGTTCGACATTGACCTGTTCGCGGGCCACTTCCACCGCGACCATCTGCTCGGCCTTGGTGCCTCGCGCAATCATCTCCTTGGCCTGAGCTTCCGCCTCCGCGATCTGACGTTTCGCCTCGCCCTGTTTGGTCGCCGATTCCTTGTCGGCATCCGCCTGTTTGATGCGGGAGTAGGCGTCTACGTCCGCCAGAGACTGCTGCCGCAGCTTGTTCTGCTCGATCTCCTGCCGCGCTGCGATCAGTTTCTTGCTGGCCTCGCGGTCGGCCTCTGCGATCTGCGTCACGCTCTGCACCGACTGACTCGCCGTTTCTCGATCCGCCTGGGCACGGAACGACGCCTCTTCCGCTTTTGCCCGTCCGGCTTCCTGATCCGCGACTGCGATCTGCTTCTGGCGCTCGGCCACAGCAACGCTCTTCTCCCGCTCGACCGTAGCCATCTGAATGGCCTGCTCCTTCACCACCTGGGCAGTCTGAACTGCCTGCTCCTGCTGAGCGCGGGCGACCTCGATCGACTGCTGGCGTGAGATCTCCTGGGCCTGAAGCTGCTTGTCCTTTTCGATCTTCGCCAGTTCGACCTGGCGCTGCTGCGTGATGATCGCCTCCTGCGCCTCCCGCTCTTTGTCTGCGCGTATTTTGGCGATCTCTGTGCCCTGGCGGGCCTCGGTCTCCGCCTGCCGCTGCTCCAGTGCTAGAATCTCCTGCCGGGTTTCGACATCCTTCAGGCGTCGCGCGCGCTCCGCCTCCCGCTCCAGGAAGTTGCGCTCGACCGCAGCCTGCGCCGTGATCTCCGTGATTTTGCGCTTTCCCTGAGCATCGAACACATTGTTGTCCGAGAGTTCGGCCGGATCGGTCTGGTCCAGTTCCGAAATCGTCACCGACTCCAGCAGCAGCCCGTTGGCTTCCAGATCCGATTTGACATGCTCTTTGACGCGCTCTGCGAACTCATCGCGTTTGGTATGAATCTCGAACAGGTCCATCTGCGAGGCGATGGCGCGCAGGGCGGAAACCAGTTTTTCACTGACCAGGGCTTCTACCGCTTCGGCGTTGACTGAGCTGTCGCCGAGCGACCGTGCCGCATTCAGAATATGCTCCTTGTCGGCCTGCACCCGGATATAGAACTGCGCAAGCACGTTCGCGCGCAGATTGTCGCGCGTGATCAGCGCGTTCTGTCCACGTGGGTTCACGCCAAGTTTCATCGTCTTCAGGTTGATCTCCAGCACCCGATGAAAGAAAGGCAGCACCAGTGTACCGCCGTCCAGCACGACATGACTGCC
>JAYTGR010000193.1:0-2359 GCA_043733205.1 Chthonomonadaceae bacterium | reverse complement strand
CGAAGAGAAAGATCGAAATGACCCGCTTCGCTTTGCCCGGAAAATGCGGTGCGTGCGGCCGCATTGGATCCGGCGGCAGACCGTCGGCACGGGCCGTCGTGCCGGAAGCGAGACCTTCCCCGCCGAGCAGGCAGGAGAGCGCGAGGCCGCCGATGCCTCCTCCGGCACGCTGCAAAAACTCCCGGCGCGGAATATAGGCTGGCCCGCTGTGATCGTCAGGTTCGTTGGGTTCTTCGTGGCTCATACTCAGGGATCCTTCACGGCACATAGACGAATTCGTTCAGGTTGAAGAGCGCGTGGCAGTAGTCCTGCAGGCCGCCCGCGCCCCGCTTTTGCAGGTACGCCGCACTGAGGGCTCTCTCCCGCTCCGTCGGCGGACGGCAGAGCGCGAGACGGCAGGCACGTTCGATCTGGCGTACGGGGTCCGCTCCGGCCTCCCTGGCGACACGCGCGGCAAACAGTTCGGACTGATGCAGAATGAACGGCGCGTTTTGCAGCGTCAGCGCCTGCAGAGGCGTCGTGCTGATGTTGCGCGCGGCCACCGTATAGGTGATCTCCGGGCAGTCGAAGACTTCGAGTTCCGGCAGCAGCAGCGACCGCTTCACCTTGACGTAGACGCTGCGCCTCCAGGTCGCGGGACCGTCCTCGCCGTCTTTCCAGTTCGGTCCCTGGAACGTGTCGGCACGCAGCGACGGATCGACAGGCGGATAGACCGGCGGGCCCCCCATGTCTTGGTTGAGCGCCCCGGAAACGGCAAGAATACTGTCCCGTACTGCCTCGCCTTCCAGCCGCTTCAGCGGCATGCGCCAGAGCAGTCGGTTGAGAGGATCCGCCTGGACGGCAGCACTGCGAACGATCGAAGCCTGCCGATAGGTGCCGGAGAGCAGGATCATGCGCTGGATCGGTTTGAGATGCCAGCCGTTCTCCATGAACGTGACGGCAAGCCAGTCCAGAAGTTCGGGATGCGTGGGGAGTTCCCCGCTTACCCCAAAGTTGCTGGGTGTATTGACGATCCCTCGGCCGAAATGCTGTCTCCAGACCCGATTCAGGAAGACGCGGGCGGTCAGGGGATTGGTCCTGCTGACCAGCCATTCTGCGAGCGCTCGGCGTCGGCCTGTCGTTTTCTCCGCTGCATCCGCTGGCCCGACTTCTGCAGCGCCGCCTGGCAGCGCGCAGATAAAACCTGGCTTGACCTCGTCCCCTAACTTGTCGGCAACGCCCCGAATCATCACATGCGAGGCCGGAAAGACTCTGCCCTGGTCGGTCACGATCTGCGCTTTCGGCAGCTCCCCGCGCCGTGCCGTCAGATCCCGCACCTGCGCCTGCAGCATGTCCCACTCTGTGCGCGCAGCCGGCGTGAGGGCGGCGACAGTCTGCTCCTCCGTAGGTTTGGCGACGCCCTTTGCAGCCAAAGCCTTCTGTGCTGCCGCACGCCTTGCATCGATCTTCTGCTGAAGGGGCATGATCTCTGCTGTCACGCCATCGTACTGTTTGCGCTGGTCGTCCGTCGGAATATCGACATCTCGGCGGTCCGTGGGAGCGAAGATCGCCTGCAGGCGATAGTAGTCGGTCTGTTTGATAGGGTCGTACTTGTGATCGTGGCAGCGGGCACATCCCGTCGTCAGACCCAGGAAGGCAGCGCCGGTGGTCGAGACCAGATCGTCGAGCACGTCCGCCCGGTTCTTGACATCCTGCATGACGATGTCCTGCGGGCCGACAGCGAGATACCCCGTCGCCACAAGCGCCTCCGACGAGCTGGGCGCGATCTCATCGCCCGCCAGCTGCTCGCGTACAAACCGGTCGAACGGCTTATCGGCATTGAATGCTGCGATGACATAGTCCCGGTAGCGCCAGGCATAAGGCCGATCGCGATCGCCCTCGAAACCTCCGCTGTCGGCATAGCGCACGACATCGAGCCAGTGTCTCCCCCAGCGCTCGCCATACTGAGGGGAAGCCAGCAGACGATCGACCAGCTTTTCGTAGGCATTGGGCGACGTGTCTGCAAGAAAAGCGTTCACCTCCTCGGGAGAAGGCGGCAGTCCGATGAGGTCCATCGTGGCACGGCGAATCAGCGTAATCTTAGGAGCGGGCGAAGAGGGTGTCAGTCCGGCTGCGCGGAGTTTCTGCAGAACGAACGCATCGATTGGACTGCGTATCCAGGCCGCAGCGGCGAACGCCGGAGCCGGCTTCGAGGCGGCGACCGCATGCGGCTTACCGGCGGAGGGCGGAGCAAACGCAGGAACGGGCGGGCGGACAGGCGGCTTGAACGCCCACCAGACCTGCTTCTGCGCCGAGGTTACCGGAGCGTCCGCGTAGGGCGCGCCTCCGTCCAGCCACTTTTTCAGCACGGCAGCCGCAG
>JAYTGR010000192.1:0-2363 GCA_043733205.1 Chthonomonadaceae bacterium | reverse complement strand
CGCCGGAAGCATCGACGGGGGAGCCGGCCGCCACCGTGCGCCAGCGCCCGACGGCATCGAAATTCTCCAGGCCGAAGCCGATGGGATCCATGCGGCTGTGGCAGGAGGCGCAGGCCGGGTTCTTGCGGTGCTCCTCCAGGCGATGGCGGAAGGTCAGGCCCTGTCGCGGCGCATCGTCGGCGGGCAGTGTGCCGACATTGGGCGGCGGCGGCGGGGTCGGCGAGCCGAGGATCTGTTCCAGCACCCACTTGCCCCGCAGCACCGGGCTGGTGCGCAGGGGATAAGAGGTCTGCACCAGCACACTGCCGAGCGTCATGACTCCGCCCCGGCTGGCGTCCGCAAGTTTGACACGGCGCATCTCGGAGCCTGTGACGCCGGAGATCCCGTAGTGTTTTGCCAGTTCTGCGTTCAGGTAGGTATAGTCGGCATCGAGCAGGCGCAGCAGGCTGGCATCCTCGCGGACCACGGAATCGAAGAAGTCGACGGTCTCGGTATACATCGCATCGCGCAGGGTCGGCGTGTAGTCTTTGAACTGGTTGGTATCGGGATGGGCGGTGGTGTAGAGATCCCGCGCCCGCAGCCACTGTCCCGCGAAGCTGTCGGAGAAGGCGCGGGACTTCGGGCTCTGCAGCATCCGCTTCACTTCCCTGTCCAGCGTCTCCGGCTTGTGCAGGCGGCCCTCGGCTGCCGCCGAGAACAGTTCGTCGTCCGGCATAGAGGCCCAGAGGAAGTAAGAGAGGCGCGAGGCCAGTTCGTAGTCGCCGATGGGATAGGCTTCCGTGATGGGACGGTCGCGCTCCACGCGGAACAGAAAGTTCGGGGAGATAAGCGCGCCTTTCAGCGCGAACTTGGTGGCCGCTTCGAAGCCGTCCCCAGCCGCTTTCGCCTTATCGAAAAGACGCATCAGCCGCTCGGTCTCTGCCGGTTCGACGGGGCGCCGGAAGGCCAGCGTGGCGTACCGTATCACGATCTTTTTCGCCGCAGCGCGCTCCGTCACCGTTTTTCCCGGCCGCACAAAAAAGAGCCGTACCTGCGAACCTTCGTCCAGCACATCCCCAGCGGTCGTGAGGTAGCGTTCCATCAGGATAGAGGGGACGAACAGGGTGTCGGCGTTGTTGTCGAAGCCGCCGCCGCCGCCGCCATCCGCCGGAAACTTATCGGCGGGGCTGGAGGTGACGCCGAACAGGTCGCGCACCGTATTGTTGTACTCCTGACGGCTCAGACGATGGATCAGCACACGCCCCGGATTTTTTGGCAGCAGGCTGGGATCGGCGCTGTCCAGAGTCTTCGTCAGCCAGTCCGACACCGTATTGCGCTGCTCCTGCGAGGGCTGCGGCGTGCCGGGCGGCGGCATGGTGCGTTCCCGAATGCGCGTGACGACCTTGCGCCAGGTCGTCTGGTCGCGCTGAATCGCGATGACATCGTGAAACGTGCCGAGATCGATGCCGGAAGCTCCGCCCTTTTCCCCATGGCATTTGCCGCAGTACTGCGTCAGCAGGGGCTGCATGGTCTTTTCGTATTCGGCCTGTGCCGCACTGGCAGGGGGTTCGCCCGCGCTGCCCGCCATTCCCGCGCCCAGCAGCAGTGCAGGCAGGAACAGAAGAGACACGCGCTTAAAAACGGCAGCGCTCTGCAAAGATTTATTCGATCCATCCACAGACATGGTGTCACTTTCACGCTTTGAAAAAGTTTTAGGAGAGAGAGGGCTCCTTCTTCTTTAGAATACCATACAGGGGGGAAGGCTGCACTTAATTGTCAAATTTGCCTTCTGCAGGCGAACAGGCGGCAGGCAGAAACGAAACCCTCCGGCTTTCTGCCCGTCAAACTCAGGAAGACCGGCTCCTGCCTGGGAATGCGGGGCAGGAGTATTGACAAAGAACGAACAAGATCGGTAGACTGATTTACAGGATTGAGCGACGAAAAGGAGAGTAACGTAAAGATGCCCGCGCCAAATCGCAATCGCTATTCCGACGACTATGGAGGGGGATCTTCCGCCATCCGCACTCTGGGTGCGTTCCTGCTCTGCGCCGTTCTGAGTTTTGCGCTCGGCTTCTTTGTGCTGGCTCGTTTCTGGAGCAGCAAGCCCAAAGGGGATGCGGACGGTCTGGACAAGAGTGCGGTCGCGATGGCCGGCGACCACAGTCTTTCCCGGCATGGAGACGATACGCCGGCTCCGATGCGAACGGCCCTGCCTGCCGCGCAGCCTGCGCCCCGCGCGGTCGCACCGCGCATCGATCCTGCCGAGGAGGATGTGCAGAAGCCCGCGAATCTCGATGAGAGCAAAGACACGGCAAAGCCGGCAGACCCCGGGCAGGATACTCTCCCGAATCCGGCCGATGAGACGACGAAACCGGCCGACGCCG
>JAYTGR010000191.1:0-2368 GCA_043733205.1 Chthonomonadaceae bacterium | reverse complement strand
GCGGAGCGCCCAGTACTGGTGCGGTCGATCCTCAGGGCGTACACACGCGCACCTTTTCCGGAGGCGGACATGCAACTTGGGAGATCCGCTCAGGCAGTTCCGATAAGACCCAAAAGAAGGTGCCTATCGCCTGGAATGACTTCGCAACTCCCACTGCCATCGATCCAAAAACCTTCGGATATCGATGGAACTACGCCAATGCGACCAAAACCACCACGAAGGATGGACGCCTGGTCACGCTCCCCGAATACTTCCATTTGGAGAATGGCGACGATGCAAAGAGGGCGAAGTGGGTGCCGATAGCGTCGGAAAAAGTCCCTGCAGAGACAGGACTGCAGCTGCTGAAATGGGATCGTCCTGTGGAAAAGAGTGAGGAAGCCTACGCGACCCCAGACGATCCGAAGAGCAGCTGGAAAAAGCCGGGGCCGGCCGCAGGGCCTTTTAAAGTACACCTGGGCGATGGGAGCGTCGTGACCTACTACTGGTATCGGTTTGCGGACCAGCCCGCCTTGCTGAACGCGGATCTGACGGATGCGGAGCGGGAGCGCATGCAGGCGAGGGTGGAAAAGCTCCACCGTGCGTGGCCCAAAAACCGCGACTATCTGGCCCCACCCACGATAGGAAAACTGGCGGACATCGACCCAGCCTTGATTGTGAAACCGCCGAAGGGGCTGGAAGTAGGCTATGTGCCTATCGCAGCCCGGCAGGAGTTAGAGAAGCGCTGAGAAGGAGGAGGAGGCAGAGCTACTTTGCATCGATGGCGGGCGCTGCGAGGGCAAGGGCTGCAGTGGCCCAGGCACTCGCAGCCATCGAGATAAACTGGTCTTTGCCGTGCGGGAATCCGCTCTCGAAATAGGGCTGGAAGGGCTTGCTTCGGCTGACGACATGCCAGGAACCGTCCGGCAGCTGAGTCTTCAGCAGATAGCCGATCCCGCGCCGATAACCTGGATCTGTCGTGGACAGATTGGAAGTCATGCGCAGAACCGTGAGAACGGAACCCGTCGCGTAGGCATCGCTCTCGCCTTGAGGCAGCTGCGCCCATCCGCCGTCCGGGTTCTGCTCTGCAAGAAGTGTTTTCGCGGCTTTCTGGATCTCCGCTTTGTTCGAGTCGGCCTCCGTCATGCCCCACAGTTGAAACACCCTGTCCTCGGTCTCTTTGGTCGGCGCTGTCTCCAGCCACTTCCTTGCCAGCCCGATGCGCTCTTTGACGCTTTCTGCCTGCGCTGTCTCGCTGTAGTTTTTGAGCGCGTATAGGGCCAAAAACGTGTCGGTAAAACTGCTGATTTCCGAAGGCGGGCGGTTAGAGGTGGTGCTCCAGAAACCCTTGTCTTTGTCCTTTTGAAGCAGATAGCCTGTCACGGAGGCGGTGATCTCTTCCGGCTTTACGCCGCCCGAATGCAGGGCCATGAGTGCATAGCCTGCCTGCATCACTCCGCCCGGCTGCCCCTGCCCCTTGCTGTAGTTCGCGAGGCCGCTGCGGAGGGATGCCGTCGTCTGCTGAACCACGGCTGCCATCACCTTCTCATCGACGGGATAGCCGCGTTTTTGCGCCACAGACAGCGCGAACATCGGGACACCCTGATGGTGGCAGGAGAAGCAGGTATTGTGACGCGGATACTCCGCCAGACTCTTCTGGAGGAGCGGCAGGGAGAGGCTGACGGCTTGAACGATCTGCGCCTGTGCGGGAGTTTCTTCCGCTCGAACGGACGAAATCACGCAGAGTGCGAGCAGTCCGGAAAAAAGAGAAGCAGTGCGCGTAAACATGGAAGCTCATTTTCCTTGAGAAGTGAATCGAACACGGTTCTTCATTGCGGCTTGGGCTGTTCCGAATCCTGCGTCGCGAAGGGTAAAATGTCGGCAGAAACGGCTTCGGTCGGTATGCGGCCCAGTTCTCTGCACAGGATGTTAGCAGGAACGAGAGCGGAGACCAGTGAAAATTCGATGCAGTCAGATCGAACAGGGAAAGGCGGCTGGAAGAGATGCAGCAAACGGACGGTTTTTCGCGCAGGGCCTTTCTGACAGGCGGAGCAGGAATGGGAGTGACTATGTTACAGCAGCCCGAAGAGGCAGGTGCGGAGATACCGGCTTTTGAACTGGATGAGGCCACGCTTGCCGGTCTGCAGGAGGGGATGACAGCTGGCAGATATACGGCGCAGTCGCTGACGGAACTCTACCTGCGGCGCATCGAGAGCGTGGACGGGCAGGGGCCAGCCCTGCGGAGTGTGCTGGAGACCAATCCGGAGGCAATGGACATCGCCCGCAAACGGGATTCGGAGCGGGCGGCAGGCAAACTGCGCGGCCCGCTGCACGGTGTGCCCGTACTGCTGAAGGACAATATCGGCACGGCGGACCGGATGGAGACCACCGC
>JAYTGR010000190.1:0-2370 GCA_043733205.1 Chthonomonadaceae bacterium | reverse complement strand
GGCGGCACTCTGGGGAGGCCTGTGCAGCTGGGAAGCTATACCGATGCAAAGCACTATCGCCTGCCGGAGACAGAGGGCGCGACGACCGTCTATGGAGTGCTGACGGTCACACTGCCGGAGGAAGGAACGCATCTCTATGCCTTCTCTTCCTGCCGCCGATTCAGCGGCAAATTCTGCCTCTTTCCTGACCGTCTGGACGCGGTTGTGGATACCGAAGGGCTCGAGCTTGCTTCTGGCGCGATATGGGATCTGGAAGATCTTATGGTGATGAAGGGGCACGACCGGGCCGAACTATTGGCATCTCTGGTCACCGATATTTGCCATACGCATCCGCCGCTGCGCTTCAAAGCCCCACCGACCGGATGGTGCTCCTGGTACTGTTTTGGGCCGGAGGTCACCGAGAAGCAGGTGCTGGACAATCTCGATGTCATCGCGACCTCGGTCCCTGCGCTGCGCTATGTGCAGATCGACGACGGATATGAAAGCGCGATGGGCGACTGGCTGGAGACCGGGACAGCGTTCGGAGGCGGAGTGCAGGGTGTACTGAAGAAGATAAAAGAGCGTGGTTTCGAGCCTGCCATCTGGGTCGGGCCGTTTATCGCAGAGGCCGCCTCGCAGGTGTTTAAGAACCATCCCGACTGGTTCATCAAAGATGCGGACGGGAAGCCCTTGCCTTCCGACATGGTGACTTTCGGCGGCTGGCGGCACGGCCCCTGGTACGCTCTGGACGGCACCCATCCGGAGGTCCAACAGCACTTGGAGACCGTCTTCCGCACGATGCGGCAGGAGTGGGGCTGTACCTATTTCAAACTGGACGCGAACTTCTGGGGCGCGATGCACGGCGGGCATTTTCACGATCCCCATGCGACCCGTATCGAGGCTTATCGGCGCGGCATGGCCGCGATCCTGCGCGGTGCAGGCGACAGCTTCCTCCTGGGCTGCAATCATCCGATCTGGCCGTCGTTCGGCCTGATTCACGGCTCCCGCAGCTCCAACGACATCAGCCGCGACTGGAACACCTTCGCGCACACCGCTCGTGAAAACCTCTCCCGCAACTGGCAGAACGGCCAACTCTGGTGGAACGACCCCGACTGCGCCATACTGACAGGCACCTTGACCGACGATGAGTTTCACTTCCACACCACGGCCCTCTGCGCCACCGGCGGCATGCTGCTCTCCGGTGACGATCTGACCCGTCTCCCTGCGGAGCGCCTGGAAATCCTGAAGAAACTGCTGCCCCCGACCGGAGTCGCCGCCCGCTTCGAAGACGACACGCTCCGGATCGGCGCTGTCACTCTCTCTGATCGCCGCATCCTCTGCCTCTTCAACTGGCAGGACATCCCCCAAACTCTCTCCGTACGCCTGCCGCACCCCTGCCGCCTGCACGACTTCTGGACCGAAGAAGACCTGGGAATCCACCGCGACATTTTCGAAACCGGCGCGATGGCCCCTCACTCCGCCCGCCTGATCGTCTGCTATCCGAGCGCCCCCGGCCGATAAGACATCGGCTACATTTCGCGGCGCCACTGCATGGCGGAGATGAGGGTGGCCTGGTCCGCGTAGTCGAGGTCGCCGCCGGCGGGGAGGCCGTGCGCGATTTGGGTCACCTTGACGCCGAGGGGTTTCAGGCGGCTGGCAAGGAAAAGCGTGGTCGTCTGGCCTTCGGTCGTCGGGTTGAGGGCGAGAATCACCTCCTGCACTCCGTCCGCGACCCGGGGAAACAGCTCGCGTATCTTCAGCATATCGGGCGTGATGTTGTCCATAGGCGAGATGAGGCCCTGCAGGACGTGATACAGCCCCTTGTAGTCGTTGGTTTTCTCGATGGCGATCAGGTCGCGGGTTTCGGCGACGATGCAGAGCTGGGTGGGATCGCGTTTAGGATCCCGGCAGACTTCGCAAAGATCCTGATCCGTGAAGTTGGAGCAGACCTGGCAGAGGCGGATACTCTCCTTGACCGCCTCGATCGCCTCGGCCAGTTGTCGCGCCTCCTCCTTGGTCTGGCGGAGGATATGGAACGCCATACGCTGCGCCGATTTGGGGCCGACGCCGGGCAGACGTTCCAGTTCCGCCACCAGCCGCGCCAGCGGTTTCGCATAGTGAAGCATACAGTGTGACTCCTGCCGCAGACTGCGGGGCTAAGCAGCATCCGATATCGATCTGTGCATCGTGCGGTATAGGGTGTGACTGCCTCGAAAGGCGCAGGTCGTGTCGTGATCAGCCAAGCAGGCCGGGCGGCAGGTTCAGGCCGTCCAGTGGGCCAGTGATCTCTTTCATCCGCGATTCCTGCTCCGTATTGGCTCGGGTAGAGGCGTCTTTGGCGGCCGTGATGATCAGATCTTCCAGCAGTTCGACATCGGCAGGATCGGCGAC
>JAYTGR010000189.1:0-6717 GCA_043733205.1 Chthonomonadaceae bacterium | reverse complement strand
TGCGGTCGATCACGATCACTTCGCCTGGCTCGACTTCGCGCACATACTCCGCGCCGGTCGGGACGAAGGCGCACGACTCGGAGGCGAGTACATAGTGTTCCTTATTGATAAGGCCGATGCAGAGCGGGCGAATGCCGTAGGGGTCGCGTGCGCCGACCACTTGCGTGGCGGTCAGCACGACGAGCGAGTAGGCGCCCTGCAGCCGCTGCATGACGGTCTTCATCGTCTCCTCGATGCAGCCCTCGTGATGCTTGGCCAGAAGCTGGGCGATCACTTCGCTGTCGTTGGTGGTCTTGAAGACGACCCCTTCCGCCTGAAGCTCCCGGCGCAGCGCCTCGGTATTGACGAGATTGCCGTTGTGGGCTACCGAAATATCGCCGACGCTGGAGAGACAGGTGAGAGGCTGGGCATTGCAGAGGACACTGGAACCGGTGGTGGAGTAGCGGGTATGGCCAATGGCGCTGATGCCCTTCAGCTTTTTGATGGTCCCTTCCCGGAAAACCTGGGTGACGAGTCCCATACCTTTGTGGATGTGCAGAGTGCGCCCGTCGGAGACGGCGATCCCGGCGCTCTCCTGGCCGCGATGCTGGAGGGCGAACAGGCCGAAGAAGGTGATACGGGAGACCTCTTCTCCGGGAGCGAAGATGCCGAAGACACCGCACTCCTCTTTGGGGGTGTCCTGCTCCCAGTCGTTCTCGTCCGGAGGGTTCAGAGAGGACTGAGAGAGGGCTTCAAGTGGGATCACGTTTCCACCATGGTGGGTGTGATGGACGGACATGGTACGGTTGCTCCTTCGCACAGGGCGACGACGGGACAGTGTGGAGAGATCGTTTCTGCGCAGAAGTGTCTCTCTCTGCTTGTTGTTCGGTTGGCCCCAGGGCCGGAAACAGTCAGGTCGTGCGGCCAGAACCGCGGTCAGGTCGTCTGCCGACGCGAACGCCGGACACAGGGGAAGGGAAGACTTCTTTCCTAACGAGTACGCAGCTGCGATGGTTGCTGTCTGTTCATACGGCGGGGGAGAGCGTTTTGCGAGATTTGGGTGATCTGTGTCACCGGCAGATCGCTCAGGATGTCCGGCCCCAGGGCGATGCGCAGGTTCTCACCGCCGATAGTGCCGATCCAGGCCACACGTATCCCGAGTTTTTCGCCGCGCTCTTTCAGCTTGGTGAACTGCTTCTCGTTGCGGACCGTGACGACCGCGCGGCCCTGCGCTTCCCCAAAGAGAAGGGCGGAGGGCGGCAGTTCGCCCGGAAAGTCGCTGGGGTTGAGCAGGATAAGCGCACCGATTCGGCCCATCATGGCGCTCTCCGCCAGACTGATCGCCAGACCGCCGTCCGAGACATCGTGGCAGGAGGCGAACAGCCCCTCGCCGATGCCTTCCAGCAAAAGGGTATGCAGGCGTTTCTCGCCTTCCAGATCGAGGCGAGGCGGCATGCCCGCCTCCTCGCCGTGGATCACGCTCAGATATTCGCTCCCGCCCAGCCCGCCGGTCGGATCGTCGTAGGCCGTCAGGAGAACGACCGTATCGCCTTCGCCGTCTTCGCGGAAGCCTGCGGTGCAGCGGCGGTTGACATCGTCCAGAATGCCGAGCATCCCGATGGTCGGCGTCGGGTGGATCGGCCCGTATTCCGGTGTTTCGTTGTAGAAAGAGACGTTGCCGGAGACGACCGGCGTTCCAAACGCTTCGGTCGCGGCGGCGATGCCTTCGACCGAGCGCCGGAACTGCCAGAACCCGGTCGGCTTTTCGGGATTGGCGAAGTTCAGGTTGTCCGTGACCGCGACGGGCCGGGCCCCGACACAGACGACGTTGCGCGCCGCCTCCGCGACCGCGATCTGCCCGCCCACAAAGGGATCGAGGTAGCCGTAGCGTCCGTTGCCGTCCAGCTTCAGGGCGATGCCTTTTTTCGAGCCGCGAATCCGCAGTATCGCCGCGTCCGAACCCGGCAGCGTCACTGTCTGCGTCTGCACCATGCTGTCGTACTGATCGGTGACCCAGGCTTTGCTGGCCAGGCTCGGCGAATCGAGCAGGTTTATCAGGGCATCGGTGTAGGTGGTCAGCCCTGGCAGGAAGCGGGGATGCGCCAGCGCGGAATCGATCAGGCGGGCTCTCTCCTCCGTTTCCGAGTCTGTTTCCACATCCGTCGTTTCGGAACTCTCGGTCTCGTCCGAGAGTTCGTCCATATCCTCGGACCAGGCTTTCAGATCCTCAGACGAGTCTTCTGTATCCGCTGCATTCTCTTCCTCTTCCTCTTCCTCTTCCTCTTTAGTGCCGAGAGTGACCAGAGGCTCGGGCAGGGAGGTCAGGTCGAACGCCTGCACCTGCTTGATATAGTCCGGCTCCTCCGTCTGGAGTGTGTAGACGGGACATTCGTCGGTGAGGGCTTTGGCGCGAATCTCCGCGACCACGACGCCGTTGTCCTTGATACGCGTCAGGCCGTCGTCCGTCACGACGCCGATCACGGCGGCGTTCAGGCCCCACTTCTTGAAGATGTCGAGAATGTGCTGCTCTCTGCCTTTTTCGACGATGCAGAGCATTCGCTCCTGGGACTCGGAGAGCATGATCTCGTAGGCGGTCATATCGGCTTCGCGCAGGGGCACCTTGCGGACATCGATCTCCATGCCCGTGCCGGCTTTCGCTGCCGTCTCGCAGGTCGAGCAGGTCAGTCCCGCCGCGCCCATATCCTGAATGCCGACGACATAGCCGCTCGCCAGGGCTTCCAGCGTGGCTTCGATCAGCAGCTTTTCCAGGAACGGATCGCCCATCTGCACGTTCGGGCGTTTGCTTTCGCTGTCGGGGCCGAGTTCGACGCTGGCGAAGGTCGCGCCGTGAATGCCGTCTTTGCCCGTCGAGCTGCCGACGTAGACGACCGGATTGCCGACGCCTTTGGCGGCGGCGCTCGCCACGTTTTTCAGCTCCACGATCCCGACCGACATGGCGTTGACCAGCGGGTTGCCGCTGTAGCAGGGGTGAAAATAGATCTCCCCGGCGACGGTCGGCACCCCGACGCAGTTGCCGTAGTGGGCGATACCGGCGACGACATGTTCGAACAGGTAGCGGTTGCGGGGCTCATCGAGCGGGCCGAAGCGGAGGGAGTTGAGGTTGGCGATAGGCCGGGCGCCCATCGTAAAAATATCGCGGAGAATTCCGCCCACACCCGTGGCCGCACCCTGAAAAGGCTCGACGGCGGAAGGGTGGTTGTGCGACTCGACCTTAAAGACGATCCCCAGATTCTCATCCAGAGGAATGACGCCGGCATTTTCCAGTGCGCCGCTCTCCTGCGCCTCTTTGTAGTTCTTAAAAAGCGCCAGAACCGGACGGGAATACTTGTAGCCGCAGTGTTCCGACCACATCACGGAGAACATTCCCAGCTCGGTGTAGGTCGGTTCCCGGCCCAGAGTATCGAGGATCTGCTGATACTCGGCGGCATTGAGGCCCATCTCGCGAACCATCTGCGGCGTAACCAAAGCGTCGTCTCCTCCATCGCAAACACAAAAAGGCGCAGACATTGCCCCTCCGGCACGTATCTATTTCCTGCTATCAGTATAGCCTATCGGGCCGGGGAGAATCAACCCGTCTGCGGCTGGCAGCAAAGGCGTATCGGAACTGTTTGCTTCGCAGGAACAGATTCGGCATGGAAAAGGGCGATACAGGGAGAATAGAGCGTCGTCTAACTCCTGACTCAGACAGGAGGGCGACAATCGCAATATGATTGCCACAACCGGGGTGAGAATGCCAGGAGCCGAAGATCAACTGGTGACGCGGTGCCGTGCGGGAGATCAGGATGCGTTTGCACAGGTCTATGCACAGTATGAGCGTCAGGTCTTCCGTTATGCCTACCATCTGCTAGGTAACCGTGAAGACGCCGACGATATCAAACAGGAGACTTTCCTGCGGGCATATCAGGCCATTAAATCGTTTCGCAGCGAGTCCAGCCTCCAGACCTGGCTGTTAAAAATATGCGGAAACCTATGTCGTGATCGTATCAAATCCTGGGACCGCCGTAAAGTCGTGTACGATTCGACGCTGAGAGACGAGCAGCTGGGCGCCAGCGGCGAATCCGAAGACCCACTCGCCATTGTCCAGCGTAATGAGATGACCGATATAATCTTTCGCGTGCTGCGCGGTATGCCAGAGGCGCAGCGGATCATTATCGTACTGCATGAGATCGAAGATCTGAACTACGACGAGATCGCTGCCATTCTGGGGTGTTCACGTACCAGCGTGAAGCTCCGTCTGTTCCGGGCACGGCGCGCCTTAAAAGAGCGTGTGACGTCGCTAATGAAGCCGGGGGTTTAGCTATAATGTGGTTTAAAAGTGAATGTAATCAAATATCCGAGCGTCTCTGGGAGTATTCAGCCCAGCGGCTCTCCACAGCCGAAACAGCGCAGGTCGAAAGCCATCTTCAGCAGTGTGTCCGCTGTCAGGCCGAGGCCGAGGCGTACCGCCAGACCGCAGGAATGCTGGGCGCAGTGCGCCGCCTGCCTGTGCCTGCCTCCCAGACGACCTGGCGGGATCTGCGCCCAAGTCTGTCACCCAGCCGCCGTCCTGCCCTGCGGTCTGCCAATCTGCTCCCGCGCCTCACGCTGGGAGGAGCGGGCACCGCGCTGGCCGCCACGCTGCTGGCTGTCTTCCTCAGCAGTGGGCATAAGACGCCACAAGGCGGCAGTCCGACACTCCCTTCGTCCAGACAGCAGCAGGTCAGGTCAGCAGATTCCTCAGTATCGTCCCCTGCGGCCGTCGAGACTGTTCAGGACAGCACGAATTCAGGCGCAGTCGATCGTATGCCCTCCGGTCCGACATTCAGCCCATTCTTCAGCGGTGCCTCTTCTTTTCTGCAGACATCGGACTCTGCAGAGACTCAGAAGACGGTGCAGCCCCCAGCCCTGCCGAGAGTGCGCCGCCGAAGCCATTCTCGCTTCGCCCGCTCTGGGACCGCTGGAAAGCAGCCCCCGTCTGTGCTGGCTTCGGAAGAAGCTGTGGCTGAACTGGACGGAGGCAATGTCTTGCCGCGTACCCAGAAGAACTATGTGCTGAACCCAGTCTCCTCCTCTGCGGAAGACGAGACGGCGCACCATTATGTGATCAGCAGTATTCCGGTCTCGCCGAATGGCAGCGGCACGGCCGCCGCCAGTGAGGGAACAGAAGAGGGACGCGCATGGTGACCTGGATAGCGCGCGGCCTGCCATTGACCCTGTCGGCGCTGTTCCTCGGGGCCGTTTCCATGGTTCGTGCCGATGGTATTCTGGAACAGATGCAGAACGAGGTTGCCGCGATTGTCAGGGCCAATAAAGGCGGGATCGTCTCTATCGAGGATGAAGGCGCTATGCCTTCTCAGCATCGAGCTGGAGGGAACTCCGACTCACGGTACCTGGCAGAGCAGCAGGCTCTGTTCCATCGCCTGGCTGCGCTGCAGGCGCAGGAGGATGGCATCACGGTTCAGATGAGTCAGATGCTGCTCACCTACAAGGCTGCCAATCCGAAAATCCTTGCGCTCAAACGTGAAAAAGAGACGGTTGTGGAAGAGATCCAGAAACTCTCTTTGGATCTGGCGAAACAGCTGCAGGGCAAGCGTGGCCCGAACCCCTTTGATCGGATGAATGCCCCGAAGTCGGGGAGCGGCTTTTCCATCGGCAACGGTTATATCGTCACGACTGCCGATGTGGTGGAAGGGATGCAGCGTCCGCTGGTCATCACCGATGACGGCACACGCCTGCGGGTGAAACTCGTTGGCATCGATACCGAGCTGAATCTAGGACTGCTGCAGATTCCCATGAAAGCCAGTCTGCCCGCGCTGAAAATGGGCGATTCGGATACGGTCGAAGTGGGATATTTCGCTATAGCCATCGGCAATCAGGCCGGACATGCCAACTCCGTCGCATTGACGATGGTCTCCAGCGTACGCAAAGACGGCACCTTTACCGGAGAACGCTTCTATCCATCGCTGATTCAGGTCGCTGGCACGATAGGCGCTGGCACGAGCGGCGCGCCGATCCTGAATGCACGCGGTGAAGTGGTCGGCGTGATCGCCGGGGTTCCGGCAGGGGAGTGGACCGAGACACAGATCTACAGCGATCAGCCCGTCAATTTTATGCCCGTGCCGCAGGCGGGGGGAACTGCCCAGTCGCGTCCGCCCGGTTCGCCGAATCCGCAGCCGGAACCGCTTCCACATGCCTCCTCCGGGCGCGCACAGGCTGGCGTTCCCTTGGTCTTTGGACAGGGGCAGCCTCCTTTTCTGCCCCCGAGTGGAATGCCTGTGACCAGGGTGTTTCTGCGTTCGCCGGTCACCAGCGCCGGGTTTGCCATCCCGATCAACGATCTTCAGTTCTCCATTAAAGAGCTGATGATGAATGGGAAGATCGTTCATAGCTGGGTGGGGGTCGATCTGAGAAACGAACGCAAAATGGATGGGGACGCCGATATTATCAAGGTAGTGCGCCTGATCCGGATTCGCAGTGTCTATCCCGATTCCCCTGCGCAGAAAGGCGGACTGCAGCCTGGGGATATTCTGACGGGACTGAACGGCAAGCCGGTCGAGTCGATGTCGGAAGTCCACACGGCCTTTATGCGCCTGCATCCCGCCGAAAAACTGGCTGTGACAGTCCAGCGCGGCAGTGCGACCCAGACCGTGACCCTGAACATCGAAGCCCGCCCGGACAAGATCGTCCTCCCGCCCGGCGAGCCAAAACGCCATCCACACTAGACACCGCCCTTCGCAG
>JAYTGR010000188.1:0-2375 GCA_043733205.1 Chthonomonadaceae bacterium | reverse complement strand
CGATGGCGACGCCTACGACGATCAGCAGCGAGGTGCCTCCGATGAGCGTGACCGATTTGAAACCGGTGATGTTCGGCACGATATACTGCGCGACCGCGATCAGAGCCAGGAAGAAGGCTCCGGCGAGGGTGATGCGGGAGATCACCCGCTCCAGATATTCGAATGTCGGCTTGCCGGGCCGAATACCAGGAATGTAGTTGCCGTACTTCTTCAGGTTGTCGGCGATCTCCTGAACGTTCATCACGATGGCCGTATAGAAGTAGGTAAAGACGATGACCAGCAGGGCGTAGAACAGCGTCGAGCCGACGTTCGCGCCTGGGTTCAGCTGCATCAGGAACTCTTTAACCCGGAGCAGCGGCCCGGTCTGTACCGGAATAGCGTTGACGATCGTGGCCGGAAACAGCATCAGCGAGATCGCGAAGATGATCGGGATAACGCCTGCCGAGTTCACCTTGATCGGGAAGTAGGAGGCTCCGCCCTGCGTCTGGCTGCGGCCGATGACCCGTTTGGTGTGCTGTATCGGAATGCGGCGCGTTCCCTGGGTGATCATAATGATGAACCAGACGGTCGCAATGAAGGCGGCGATCAGGATGATCACGTTGAACCAGGGCGTGCCCGCTTTCAGCTGCGCGATGATCAGGCCGCCCTGATTGGGCAGGCTGAGCAGGATCCCGGCGAATATGACGAGAGAGATGCCGTTGCCGACGCCTTTCTGGGTCACCTGTTCCCCGATCCAGAGCAGGAAGGACGAACCGGCCGTCAGGACGATGCAGATTTCCAGTTTGTGGAAGATGTCGAGATGCGCGCCGTTCTGGCCGAACATCAGGATGATCCCCATGGCCTGCACGAAGGCCAGGCCGACGGTCAGACGGCGCGTGATTTTAGCGATCTGCTTGCGGCCGGATTCGCCCTCTTTTGAGAGCGCATCAAGCTGGGGCAGAGCGATGGTCATCATCTGCATAATGATAGAGGCGTTGATGTACGGGCCGATGCCCATTGCGAAGATGGACATGCGCCGCAGGGCGCCTCCGCCGAAGGCATCGATCAGCTGCAGAATGCCGCCGCCGCCGTTCTTCAGCATGGCTTTGATCACGCTGTGGTCGATACCGGGAACGGGAATATGCGCTCCGATTGCGAAGACCGCCATCATCCCGAGGACGAATGCGATCCGTTTACGCAGTTCAGGAATGGACCAGGCTCGAATAATCGCCTCTATCATGGGTTACCTTTTAGCGTTTGCGCGCTGCAAGCACTTCGATCGTGCCGCCTGCTGCTTTGAGCTTCTCTGCCGCGGTCTCGCTGAACTTCTGAGCGTGAACGATCAGGTTTTTCGTCACTTCGCCCGTGCCCAGGACTTTAAGACCGGCATGCAGGTCGCGAAGGATGCCCTTCTCGACCAGAAGCTCGGGTGTAATCGTTTCACCTGCCTCGAAGTTCTCCTCCAGGATGTAGAGGTTGACCAGCGCATAGAACTTCTTGTTGACAGGCTTGAAGCCGCGAATCTGCGGCAAACGGCGGTGCAGCGGGGTCTGACCACCCTCAAAGTTGGGGTTGATCTGACCGCGGGATTTGTTGCCCTTGTGGCCGCGCGTACTGGTTTTACCGTGGCCGGAGCCCGCTCCACGTCCGACGCGTTTGCGGCGGTGGGTGGACCCGGCCGAGGGTTGGATATTATGGATACCGATAGACATTTTCTCTCCTAACCCCGCGCGGCCCGTCGGGGGCCTGCTCTGCGCGAGGAGCCGTCGCCCTCCCGGAGGGCGGCGGCAGCGTCAAGTGCGGGGGGTCAGGCCTGCTCTTCGGTGATCTGCTCGACAAAGACCAGATGACGGATCTTGTGAACCATGCCCCGAATGACCTTATTGTCGTCGTGCAGGCGAACCTGCTGCAGTTTGGTGAAGCCCAGGGCGCGTGCCGTCGCCCGATGCGAAGCCGCGTAGCCGATGGGACTTTTGCGCAGCGTGATTTTCAGCTTAACCGCCATGATGCCCCTCCAGTTTACTCATCCAGGGGGCCAGAGCCTCCACGGTGGTGCCGCGCAGACGGGCGACATCTTCGACCCGTTTCAGCTGCTTCAGGGCCGCGATGGTGGCCCAAGCGATATTGGTGGCGTTGGACGAGCCCAGGGACTTGCCCAGAACGTCGCGGACGCCCGCCAGTTCCAGAATGGTGCGCATGCTGCTGCCTGCAACCAGTCCGGTTCCCGGAGAGGCCGGCTTCAGCATGACTTCCGCTGCGCCTTCGGTCACGAACAGTTCGTGCGGCAGCGAGCCGCCGACGATCGGAACCAGGATAATGGCTTTCTTGGCCGCTTCGACGCCCTTGCGGATCGCATCGGGGATCGCGCGGGCTTTGCCCAGGCCAACACCGACATG
>JAYTGR010000187.1:0-2375 GCA_043733205.1 Chthonomonadaceae bacterium | reverse complement strand
GGCAGCGGTCCATAAAGAAGCCGTCCAGGGTGACCGGGTGGAGCGGCTTCGCATCGGGGAACCTTGGGTCGCTGCTGCCCATGATGAACCGCCCCGTCGGCACCCGGATCATGCCGGGCGGGATGCCGACATCAGCGGAGCCGGACCGGACCAGGGCGCGCTGCAATGGTTTGAGAGCGGCCTCTGTGCTGAGCGTCAAACCTGCTGTCACCAGTACGGACAACGTCACTGCCAGGCACTGAAGAGGGGGAAATACATTAGTCACTGCTCTCACTGAGACCAGCTTTCTGCTGCGGCAGCACTGTCGGTTCTTCCCTCGTATAGCGCGCTGTACCGGCAGTGATCTGCACGTTTTCCACCTTCCCCTTCAGTGGGTGCGGTGGCTGATAGTCGCCCACCGCGCTGAGGATATCCTCGCCGATACTCAGATCGTCTTTCGGCTGCACCGCGATCACTCCTGGCGCTTTGCCGCGCGCCACGATCCTGCCGTTCACGGTCAGCGTCATGGCTCCGTTCTTCTCCAGACGCGCCTGCAGTGAGAAACGACCGGTGAGGGCTTCGGGGCCGACGGCGGTATAGAGTCTGCCGTCCTCGCGCACCCCGAAGACCGGCCTGCCGCCCTGCAGGTAAAGGGCATAACCCTGCTGACTGCCGCCCTGCGCCAGCACAACGCCGTCGGCGGCCAGCAGCGTTATATCGCAGCGGATATAGAGGGGCTGCCCGGCGATCTGCGGCGACAGGCGCGGCTTGATCCGGCAGCGCACGGCCCAGGCGTCCCAGTCGTCGCTTAGTCTCTGCACACGCGCTGGCTCCTTCGCAGCGCGGTCGTGCATCTCGGTCGGATCGCTCTTCAGGTCGTACAGTTCCCAGGGCTTGTTCGCCAGCGCGACCAGTTTCCAGCCGCCTTCCCGCACCATGCGATTGCCCTCGTGCTCGACACACAGCACACGCGGCGAGAGCCTGGCCCCCTGAAAGGCCGGCGTCAGGCTTTCGCCCTCACCGGGCAGAATGTTCACCCCATTACGCTCTTTGGGGTAGGATGCATCGCACAGTTTCAGCAGTGTCGGCATGAAGTCCGTGACATAGCCGAGTTCGGCCGTCGTCGCACCTGGTCTGGTCTTCAGGCCCGCAGGCCAGTGAACGATCATTGGAGTGCGGATGCCGCCCTCCTGCGCATAGTGTTTATAGAGCCGCCAGGGAGTGTTGCTGGCGTTGGCCCAGCCGCTGCCGTAGCTGACATAACTGTCCGGCCCGCCGACTCTCTTCAGCTCCGCGCCGGTGTGCAGGATGTTCAGCGGCGAGTCGAGTTTGTCGAAACCGTAGGGATCCCACTCGGCACAGGCGCCGTTATCGCTGAGAAAGCAGATCAGCGTGTTGTTCCACTCCCCAGTCTCTTTGAGGTGCGCGACCACACGCCCGATATTGCGATCCATGATCTCGATAGCTGCCGCATAGACGGCCATGCGCCGCGCCAGATCGGCCTGCCGGTCGGCGGGCAGCGAGTCCCAGGCAGGGTTCTCTTTGTCCGCCCAGCCGGTCTGGCGATTGATGAAATTGGCCGGCACGATGCTGCGCGGCGTCAGCGCAAGATTCGCCGACACGAGGCCCAGCTGCTTCTGCCGCGCCAGCCGGTCCGCACGGATGGCATCCCAGCCCTTGTCCCGATACATCTTTTCGTATTTTTCGATGGCCTCTTCGGGCGCACCGAGCGGGAAGTGCGCGGCGTTGAACGCCAGGTAGAGGAACCAGGGCTGACCGGAGGCATGCCCCTGACTCATAAAATCCACGGCGTAGTCGCCAAACACGTTTGAAGAGTAGAATGCACCGGACTGGTAGATGCGTTTGGGATGATCGGCGGGCAGGCGCGTGTAGAACGGGTCTTCTTTCCAGTAGGTGTTGAAGCCTCCGAGCATCCCATAGAACTCCTCGAAGCCGCGCATCGTCGGTGTGCTCTGTTCGCTGAGATGCCATTTGCCCACCATGTAAGTGCGATAACCGGCGGGCTTGAGCACCTCGGCCAGCGTGACGCAGCGGTCGTTGAGGGCTGTCGACAGCACGGGCACACCGGCCTGATGCGGGTTTAGGCCCGTCAGCAGGGAAGCGCGGGAGGGGCTGCAGCGCGCGGAGTTGTAAAACTGGGTGAAGCGCAGCCCGTCGTTCGCCAGAGCGTCGAGGCTGGGCGTTCGGATTTCGCTGCCGTAACAGCCGACATCGGACCAGCCGAGGTCGTCCGCCAGAATGATGAGGACGTTGGGGCGCGGCGTGTTTCTGTTCCGGAGGGGCGGCTGTGCCTGCAAGGCAGACGTCCGCTCCTGCAGCGACGCCGGGACGCAGTACAGGACGGCCATCGCAGTCAAAACCATCCGTTGCAGGAC
>JAYTGR010000186.1:0-2376 GCA_043733205.1 Chthonomonadaceae bacterium | reverse complement strand
GTTACCCATGCGGACGAAGGAACCCAGGCTCCCAGACCAGCATCGTATTGTGCAGCGGCTTGAATGCTCCAATCCATCTTATGAAGCGGCACCCAGGTAGTTCCTGTTCCGGAATCAGGCGGCGAGTAGAGCATGAAGGTGTTAAACGCATTGTTTTCGTATACGGAGAAATATTTAGTTGCGTCAAGTCCGACACCAGGTGCATCCCCATCGACCACGAGCGTTCCATCACTTGGATAGACACTATGGTAAGGAAATTGCTCATCCAGGCCAGGGCCGACCAAGTATTCGCTTTGCACACCATGTAATGGTATGGTAGTAAGATCCACCGTGATGATCTGTGCAAGGCGCCAACTTCCGTTGGGGAAGAAATGCTCTGTGCTTGGATAGGCGAACAAGGCAGGTGTCGTAGCGGAACCTGTCCATGTAATCCCGTAGTCCTGAGGAGTATCGTAAGGGATGAGCCATTTGCCCCGCTGATTAATGATACCGTTTCCGAAACTCGGATTGTCACGTACCTGCATGGTGCCAGTCACCGCACTGAATTGATGGGCCGGTTGATAAACGGTAACGTTCGTGCTGATGGTAACCTGGACAGCCGCGAGGTTAGGGTTGAGATTGGTGATGGTTGCGGTACAGGTAACGGTCTGGGCTTGACTGGACTGGCCCATCGGTGGTTGGGCTCCCTTATTGCCGATCGAACGATAGAAATAGGGAACGCTCACCTGGGTAAGTGCGGCAGGCGCGAGCTCGACGGAATGGCCTGTCGCACTGCCAGCGCCCACTACGAAACCTGCAAACGGGTCTCCAGAAAGCGTCCATTGTCCAGGCCGTCTGCTGGTACATGCCCGTGTCCAGGCTCGAAGTGATTCCCTGTCCGATCAGGACGCTGCCGTTGGGACTGCCGGGAGTCACGCCTCTCAGATTGAGAACGACGGGCGTTGCAACCGCCATATACTGGTGGGCTTCTTTCGCTCCCACCTGCAGGGGGCAGGTGGGCAAGCATTACACGTCCAAGGTCGGCAAAGCCCTGCCCGCCATGGTGTTCGGGATGGTCGCCGACGTCGGCTCCGTCGGAAAGTCTCGCCTGTCGCTTCTGCCGCTTCTGCGGCATCTGCTGCGTCAAGGAGACCCGGAAACTAAAGTATCAATCTGATCGGCGATTACGCCTGACGACAGAGCAAACAGGTCGAGCGTGGCAAGTTCAGGCCCTTACGCCCGTTCGCAAGTCCTGAACGTACAATTTTTTCCGTTTCGTGAACGAACCCCTTTTACTTGCCGTCGTTTGCGCTAGCATCGACACTGCCATCGGCGTCGGTATCGGCTTCCATGTCTTCTTCCGTGACCTCCGCGAGAACCTGCATGTCTTTGGCCGTCTGCACGAGGGCGATCCGCTTGCCCGCATCGAGCGGCTTCAGTTTCAGGCTCTCCAGTTCGCGATTGAGCGCCGGGATCTCCTTGTCCTGCAGCGAAGCGATCTCACGGGCAACCAGGGAGACCTCGGTATGCAGGGTATCGATCTGGTCCCGGATCGATTTCGAGGGCGGCTCCGCGATGCTGTCCAGCGCATTGTTCACAAGGAAAATATTGGTCTGGACAGGCGCGATATTCGCGCCGAACTCGCCTGGCGCTGGCGGCGCGGCGGCAGCCGGAACAGGCGCGGTTTGACCCGGCGCTGTCGGAACGGCCGCCGCCTGACCGCGCGTCGTATCGGCTGGCTTCTCCGAGACATCGATCGGAGTTTTGCCCGTTACTTTGGGCTTGGGAGCTTTCGTGCCCTGGGCGAGTTCCGTCTGAAGAGCGCTTATCCGCTTGCTGAGGGCCTCCACGCGGTCTTTGACGGGCTTGGGCGCTGTGGCAAGCTCTTTAGCGCCGGTCAGGGCCGTACACTGCGTCTTCAGGCTGAGCAGAGCCGCCCGCGCCTGATTGTAGGTCGCGGAGATGCCGTTGACGCGCAGGACCAGATCGTAACGCGCTTTGCGGTCACGGTCCGTCATCACGATGCGGGGATCGTCCTCGACCACGATCTGCCGGGTGATCTCTTCCTTGCCTGCGGTCAGCCGCACCAGATAGGTTCCCGGCAGGACACGGGGGCCACGCGCCCCTCCGAAGCCTCCTCCTCCCTGTCCACGTCCTCCGCCTCCTCCGCCATTGCCCCCTTGACCCGCGCCGCCTCCCTGTCCGCGTCCGCCCGCCTGGCCGCCCTGACGCCGTCCAGGCGCCGGTGCGGATCCGTCCGCCTGCGCGGTTCCTGCCGCTGCAGTCGCGCCGCCTGCCGGGGCCGCTGTCCCCGCAGGTTCCTGTGCCGGCCGCGCCGGACGCGGTGCGCCCGCCGGGGTGGGCTGTCCGGCGACGCGCATATCCCAGATCACGCGG
>JAYTGR010000185.1:0-6726 GCA_043733205.1 Chthonomonadaceae bacterium | reverse complement strand
GCACCACGACCAGATTGACGTTGTCGAACCGCGACTTCACGCCCGGCAGCGTGCGCACAGGGCGCACATTGGCGTAGAGGTTGAGACGTTTGCGCAGGGCCACATTCGCGCTGGCAAAGCCGCCTCCGATGGGCGTGGAGATCGGGCCTTTCAGGGCCGTGCGATTCCGAATGATGGAGTGAACGACCTCATCCGGCAGCGGAGAGCCGTACTTGATGACGACATCCGCACCGGCCTCCATCGGCTCCCATTCGATCTTGACTCCGGTCGCTGCGATTACCCGAACGGCAGCTTCGGACACTTCCGGTCCGATCCCGTCGCCGGGTATCAACGTCACCGTATGCATGCGTGTCACTTTCCTTTTCATGTCGCCTTTGGACTTCAGCAAGTCTCCCCTTTCCTCGCCGCACGGTGTATAATGGCAGAGACAAACTCCGATGCCGCGATAGGCAGAGAAACCCTATGGCTTTCTATTCGCGAAAGCAGGTCCGTTTTCCTGTCCATACGCCGAATTCGCCGGGATTCCCGACGAAATCGAGCGCGCAGGGAACGTACCCTGCAGCCCACAAGGTATAATAGAATAAGATTGTGAAATAAGGCACAGGCTGAAGACCCGGCCTCTTCGAAATGGAGAGAAGATCATGCCGACACTGGAACGTGAACAGACCGCTCCCCGCACCCGCTCTATCGACGACATCGCCGACAAAGTGTTCGCCAACGAACGCCTTACTGCCGAGGACGGCCTGCGCCTTTTTCAGCACCCCAACCTGCCGGAACTCGCCTTCCTGGCCAACCATGTCCGCGAACGCCTGCATCCCGACACCAATCGTCTCGTGACATATGTCGTGGGCCGGAATATCAACTACACCAACGTCTGCTGGGTACGCTGCAAGTTCTGCGCCTTCTACCGCATCCCCGGCAATGCTGAGGGCTACACTCTGAGTCGCGAGCAGATTTTCGAGAAGGTGCAGGAGATGGTAGATGTCGGCGGCATCGAGATCCTGATGCAGGGCGGCCTCAACCCGAAACTCAAGATCGAGTGGTACGAAGACCTGCTCCATGCCATCAAAGAGAAGTTCGGCGCTTACGGCGTTATTCTGCACGCTTTCTCTCCTGCCGAGCTGATCTATATCGCCAGGATCAGCAAACTGTCGCAGGCGGAGATGTTCCAGAGACTGAAGGCGGCAGGCCTCGACAGCGTGCCCGGCGGCGGTGCAGAGATCCTGACCGACCGTGTCCGCCAGACCATTTCGCCCTTCAAAGACACCGCCGACGAGTGGCTGAACTGCATGCGCGAAGCCCATCACGCCGGTCTGAAATCGACGGTGACCATGATGTACGGTTCGGTGGATACCCTGGAAGATCGCGTGGAGCATCTCATCCGGTCGCGGGATCTGCAGGACGAGACGGGCGGGTTTACGGCGTTCATTCCCTGGTCGTTCCAGCCGGACGGCACGGAACTGGAAGGCGAGCGCGCCTCCGCCTTCGACTATCTGCGCACCGTCGCGGTCGCACGTCTGCTGCTCGACAACATCCCCAACATGCAGGCCAGCTGGGTCACGCAGGGACCGAAGGTCGCCCAGGTCGCCCTGCGCTATGGCCTGAACGACTTCGGCAGCACGATGATGGAAGAGAACGTCGTCTCCTCCGCCGGATGCGCCTTCACCATGCCCATTGAAGAGATGGAGCGCCTTATCCAGGACGCCGGCTATACTCCAATGCGCCGCACCACTCAGTACCAGCTGCTCCCCAAAGGAGTGCCCGAAGGCTCCCCACTCTTACACGTTTAGATGTAGATTTTCTGACACTCATCCTGTCAGACCGGCATGGGAGAGAAGCGCTGAGCAGCGGGCAGGCCCTCCGGCAGCGGATGATGGCTGGGATGCAGAGCATGAGCCATGATCTCCAGACTGTCGACGAGGCGGGGGCCGGGGCGGCTGAAGTATGCGCTGCCGTCGGTGACATAGACACGCCCGCTGCGTACGCACGGCAGGTCGCCCCACCCCTTCCGGCGCTCCAGCAGAGGCATATCCTGCAGAGTACGCTGCAGGGAGAAGCCGCAGCAGGCGATGAAAAGTACGTCCGGCTGCGCTGCGAGTACGGTTTCCCAGGGGGTCGTTCGGGACGCCTGCCCGACCGAACCCAGCACATCGATGCCGCCTGCCATCTCGACCAGAGTCGGGTTCCAGTGTCCGCCGTTGAAGATAGGATCGATCCACTCTACGAAGGCCACCTTCGGGCGGTCCGACAGCGCAATGCCCTCTGTGCGCGCCTCTACACTGCGGACACGCTGCCGCAGCGCCTCTACCACCTCTTCGGCTTTGGCTTCCGTATCGGTCGCTTTTCCGAGAAGATGCAGCGTGGTAAAGACATCTTCCAGCGACATCGGTTCCAGGTTCAGAACTTTCGGCAGTCCGGGCAGCGTGCAGGCGGCTGCGCTCACTTCCGCTTCAGCCACCGCGCAGACATCGCAGAGGGCCTGAGTAACCAGCAGATTCGGCCGGAGTGTCTCCAGAACAGGCATATCGAGGGAGTAGAGCGCCAGGGCAGTCTCCAGGCGCTCCCGCACCAGAGCATCGATGTCGGCGCTGGCGGCATCGTGCGGGATCAGCGTCTTCGTCACTTTCGGCAGCGATTTGACGAAGGGGGGATAGTCGCACTCGTGCGTCACACCGACCAGATTCTCTTCCAGCCCGAGTACGCAGACGATCTCCGTGGCGCTCGGCAGCAGCGATACAATACGCATCTTGTTATTCCTTGCTTCAGTGCCGACCCTGCGCCGAACTGATCTGCCTCTTTGCCGGTGCTCCACGACAGCAGCGCCCGCACTTTCGGGGTGCGGGACGCTGTATTTTCAACCGAGGAACTGTTCATGCCCTATCATTCACCATCGCGCTGTCAGTTCCTGCACACAGACCGGATCAGGAACTTTTACGGCGTGCGTTGACTATTTGACCAGAGTGGCCTTTTTGATGGTGGTGAGTTTGGGCCAGTTCGCATTGAGGTATTTGTTGCCCTGCATCGTGATCTCCATCTGAGAGGGCTGTTCGCCATAGCCGCTATAGATTTTATCGACGACCTCCATGCCTTTGCTCACTTTGCCGAAAGGGGGGAAGCCATCGGCGTCGAGACGGCTGTTGTCTCCGAAATTGATGAACAACTGTGTCGTGCGGCTGTTCGGGCCGCCCTTGGCAAAGGTTACGAATCCACGCTTGTTGGATTCCACGGTCTTCTCGTCCATAATATTCGCCATCTGCCATTTGGACGCAATCGCGGGATCGCCGCTAATGCCGAACTGCGCCATAAAGCCCGGCAGCACACGGAAGAATTTCGTCCCGTCGAAGAAGCCGTTCTTCACCAGATTATAGAAGCGGTCTGCGCCGTTCGGGGCCCATTCTCGGGTCACATCCACTACGAAGACGCCCACTGTGGTATCGAACTGCGCTTTGAATTTTGCGGGCGCTTTCTCCTTCAGAGCCGCAGGATTCTTGAGCGCTTCATGCGTCTTACCCTGCGCCGATGCGCCGACCGACACACTCAGCAGCGCCAGCGCTGCCAGACATAGTCCTATTTTCATCGTTCCTTCTCCTTCACGATCGTTAAAATTCAGCTCCCGCGTCTGCGGGCCTAAAACACACCTTCGTCTGAGAGGACTGTCATACAGTACGGTCCAGCCTGGAGATCCGTCGCTTTACTTCTTCAGGCGCGGGCTGTTGTCCTGCAGGCGATGGGAACGCCGAAACAGCCTCAGGCTTCGCCCTTGAATCGCGCATCCGCCCAGCGCTGCGCATACTGGAGCTGCATCACGTAACGAATACGATCCGAAGTGTTCGGCGCGCCCCGATGCCAGGCCTGATGATTGGTAAAGTAGATGTCCCCGGCCCGGCAGAAAACGGCCCTGGGACCCTGCCCCTCGAAAACAGGATCTTCCTGGCTGACAGGCCGCCGACCCGAATAGTGGCTTCCGGGCACATACTGGGTCGGACCATGCTCCAGCAGGGTGATATCGCTGAGCGCGACCTGCACCGTGAACCAGAAGACGGGCATTCGCATGCGGGCGTCGAACCGGGGAATAGATTCCGGCAGTGGAAACTCCACCGTGTCATCGACATGCCAGCTGCTGATCGCCTGTCCCGGCTCGTTCCGAATGACATTCAGGGCGTTGAAGCGCGGCTGCGGGCCGAGGACAGCGGCAGCCAGACTGTGGATAGGCTCACGCGTCGGCAGCGAAGCGAACAGAGGGTCGAGTTCCGCCCCACGCCGCAGCACGAAAGCTCCATTCACATAAGAGACGTGCTGCGGCGGGATCTCTTCCCGGCGGTGAAAGCAGGCGTCCGTGCGCTCCCGCAAAACCTTCACTTCGTCAGGGCTGAAAACGCCGGGAACCAGCACGCACCCTTCGCGTGCGAACTCATCTGCGATCTCGCGGTTATGCTCCTCAGCATAAGCCTGTCCGGTCTGAAGTGTTGTCATCACGGGTATCCTCCTGGATCAGTTCTTAACTTCCGGCTTCAGAAGGCCGTTGATCCAGTCGATCGACGACATCAGGCTGCAGCCGCTGTCGGGTTTCTGCGCTTCCGGGAGCATCTCCTCGAAATGGAGGAAGATCGGGAAGAAGCTGCTGAAGCTGGAAGCCACCGCAGGGGCGAACTTCGGATTCAATAGATTCTCGATCTCGTTTTTGCAGTCGCGAAGATGGACCAGGGTCGCGGGGTCTTTCGCTTTGCCGAGCGCAACATTCACTTTCGGCTGCAGTGCGCGCAGAGAGGCCATGACGACGGGCCTGAATTCGCTCGGTCCTACCGGGTCGCTTGTCAGGCGGGGCTTGAGCGCGAGGAGGTAGCTGCGCTGGAGATTGCGGCGATAGATATCGACCGCAGGAGTGGGCGCGTCAAGTTCGCTCCAGATGCCGTTCTGAAGGTCGCTCACCAGCTGCGAGACGGTGTAGGCAGGTCCGCCGCTTCCGCCGGACGCCATCGCTTCCTTGTCCATCATGCGGCGCAGGCGGCTGTCTGTGAGCAGAACGTTGAGCATCAAGGTCTGTGTGCTCAGCACACGGGACATAACGCCGCTGGGCTCGATCCGATTGAGAATGTCGGGCGCCAGCATCGTCTTCGGCGTCATGAACGCATTCGTGAGCAGGAATTTCACAGCCGCCTGCTGTCTCTCCCGCGGCACCGGACGGAATACGTCACCGCCTCGGCCGGCCTCATAGCGCGTTTCGACGACGCCGCCAACCAGTTTGGCGACATGCATCAGTTCGGTCATCCGCTGATTCAGCAGGGCGCTGTAAGTCTCCTGCAGCAGACTGTAATCCTCACCGAAGCGGGTCGTGGCGCCGACCAGCAGGCCGACGTTGCGGTCGATGTTCTTCAGGCCATAGCCCGTCGAGACGATGGGATCGTCCCCGAGGTCTTCGGTCTGGACCGTGGGATCGACCTGGGCGACCATGTCCTCGCCGCCGAAGCGGACGGTGGCATCCGAGGTCTGTCGGGCGGCGATGGCGTCGAGCGCGATCTTCTCCGCCTGGGGCGTGGCCGCGCCGGGAACGGGCTTGTATCCCCATTCGATGGCGAACTTGTCGTAGGGGCCGAGCATGGGAATCAAGCGCGCGTCGTCGCCCGGCTGCGAGACATAGTTGAAGCGGCCATAATCCATGATCGAGGCTTCGTCCCCGAACTTCTCCGTAAACGTTTTGCTGCGGAGCTGTGCCGCCGTGTAGGAGGAGCTTGCCTTGTGGTTGTGCCGCAGGCCGAGCGTATGGCCCACTTCATGGGCGACGACAAAGCGCATCAGATCGCCCATGAGCGGCTCGGGCAGCGGCAGCGTCTGCGCTCTTTTGTCCAGACAGGCGCACTGCACCCAGTACCACTGTTCGGCGAGTTTGAGCACATCGTGCCAGACGATGACATGGGCGGAGAGGATCTCGCCGCTGCGGGGATCGTGTACATGCGGCCCCATCGCGTTTTCGACGGGCTGGGCGGCCCAGCGGATCACCGAATGACGCACATCCTCCGGGTCCCAGTTCGGGTCTTCCGCTTCGGTCGGGGCGTCTTTCGCGATGATGGCATGGGAGAAACCGGCCTGCTCGAAAGCGGGCTGCCAGTCTTCGATCGCCTGTTTGATATAAGGACGCCACTGCTCGGGCACCTCGCGGCTGACATAGTAGACGATCGGCTTGACCGGATCGGAGATGGCAGCGGTGGGATCCTTCTTTTCCAGCCGGTAATGCGCCGCGAACTCGCGGTCCTTAACCCGGTTTTCCCCGCTCGCGTAGTCTGCGAATCCTTCCGTGAAGTAACCGACGCGCGGATCGAAATAGCGTCCCATCATCGGCTTCTCGGGCAGCAGGATCAGGCTGTGGTGTACGACGGTCGTCACGGCTCCCGCACGGCCATTGAAAGTGACCGTAGCGCGGCCTTCGATATTGAGGGGGAACGCTTTGATACGGTCGATAAACGAGCGGGACAGGTCGGCGGCGCCGCCCATCGTCGGGCCAGCCGGGACAGGACCAGAATCACCGGCATAGATACGCGTTACGTCGATCACCGCCGACTTGTCGGCGCCTTCCGCCTCGACCTGGAAAGCCGCGAGAATCGGAGAGACGTTCGAGGCATCGACGGCCTTCTGAATGGCCGTTTTGCCATCGCCGCGCATCGCGTACGAGATGCTTCGGAGATAGATCGTGTTGTTGTGGCGCGTCCACTGAATCACCTTGTTGCCGAC
>JAYTGR010000184.1:0-6730 GCA_043733205.1 Chthonomonadaceae bacterium | reverse complement strand
GCATGCTGGCCCCTGCTCGAGATGCCGCTGGGAAGCGGGGGCGCTTTGATGTACTGCGGCACCCAGTCGAAAAACGCGGGCCAGTTCGGCGTCACGTCGTGCCCGCCTTCATGCTGCCGCCAGGCGAGTTCGCCGCCGATCAATGTTTTTACCGAAGGCATGGGATCTGTCAGGTAGTTCCCTGCCGTGCCGAGGTCTTTCTTTCCCAGAAGCCTGTAGACCGGGCCAGCCAGAACTGCCGCCATGAAACTGCCATGCGCGTCCACCCATTTGGCATCGCCGTGCTCCACTGTTCCATAGCTGATGAAGCAGGGCCTGGGAGCACAAAGCGCGATCAGTTCATGCGAGTCGACCGGCAGATCGGCGGCGGTCAGCGGAGGGTCTGAGGCGCCGTATTTGATAAAGTTTCCTGCCATCCAGTAGTATTCGCCGCCGGCAAGGTTCTCCACCGCCTCTCCGAAAAGATGCCGATGCAGCTTCGCCCCGCCTTCCCCCGACGAGCCGATCAATCCAACGGCAACCCGTGGATCGAACGCCTCCGTCACGAGGGCCGCTTTGCCGTAGCGGGAGAGGCCCTCGATGCCTACCTTCCTGGGATCGACCCCGGAGTTTCGGTTTGCCGCGAAGTAGTCTATCAGGCGGCTCACGCCCCATTGCCATGCCCGCAGCGCTCCCCAGTCGTCGGGCTTCCTGGGCTGACCCTTGTTGGTCAGGCCGATGATACCGGTTCTCAGCTGGCTGTTGTCGGGCTGAATGCTTGTCGGAACGATGCTCCCATAACCCCATCCTTTGGCTATAGCGAGTTTTGTCCAGGCAGGCGCAAATCCGGATCTGCCGAACCCATAAGCAAACTCGACCATGATCGGCACGGGTTTCTTTACGTTTGCCGGGACGGTGAAGCTCGCCTGGATGCTGACCGCAATCTGCGGATAGGCGCTGTTATCCACGTGGCCTGCCAGCGTTTTGGTGATGGTAGGAATGCCGCCGGATTCGCCGGGGGTGGCGGCCGTTATCTCCCAGGTCACTTTCGGCACATTTTTGGGAATGCGGCCATAAACTTCGCGCTCGAAATCTGCTGCTATCTCCGCCCGGCGCTTCGGCCACTGCTTCGCCTGAGTCACCTGCGTGCTGTCTTTCATCCGAAGCACATCCGGCATACTGTCCTGATAGGGGTTCGCCTTCGCTTCATCGAAAGTGGACTGGTTGTTGGGATCGGGGCCGCGCCGGAGGGCTTTGATCTTCAGCTGATCCATCATATTCTGATGGTCGTCATACGGCTGTTGTGCGGCGCTGGTCCGGCTGGAGCCGGCGAACCCCAGCAGAGAGGTCAGCAGAGTGAAGACCATCGCAAGCGACGCGGTACGCATACGACAGGCTGAATACGGTTGATGCAAATCGAGCATTTCTGCCTCCTGAACACCGCCATTGTGTGCAGCGATGCATGTGCCAAGGCCAATCGAAGGCCCACATACGGGGACTTCACTGCGATATGATGATGCCGGAATAAAACTATATTCGTGAGAGCGCAGTGGAAATCCTGTCAGCCGTCAATCTCGACTTCGGCCTCGATTTCGACGGGAATATGGAAAGGCAGTTCGGCCAGTCCCACGGCAGAACGAGCGTGCTGCCCTCGCTCCGGCCCATACAACTCCAGGATGAGATAGGAATTCGACCCACAAATACAGAAAGGAACACGACATTACACGCCCCAAAGGTTTCGTAAACTATGACGAGTACGATAAAACTCACCAAACCCGATGTCCGCCGCGCGATGGTGCGGCATCATTTTGCGCCCTGCGCAGGCCAGGCGGCAGCATTCGAGCGGCTGCGCAGCGTGCAGTTCGACCCGATTGCGCCCGTTGGGTGCAATCACGACCTGGTGCTTCAGGCGCGGGTGCCCGGCTACAAAGTGGGTGACTGGCGCAAAATCGCCTACGAGGACCGCCAAGTCTACGATGGCTGGGACAAGATGGCATCGCTGGTGCCGTTCGAAGGCTGGCCGCTGCGGCGGCATATCTACACCGTACATCGGCGCTGGTTTGAGAAGAAGATCTTCGAGGACCACAAAGAGGCGGCAGAGCGGATCCTGAAGGAGATCGCCGATCGAGGTCCGCTCATGCCGAAGGAGTGCGAGTTTCAGCAGCGGAAAGAGGAGTGGAAGGGATCCTGGTTCGGACCAAGCGTCACCAAACAGGTGCTGCGCGCCCTCTGGCATTCCGGGCTGATCATGACCGCCGGACGCAGGAACGGGCAGCACATCTATGACCTGACCGAACGGGTGGTTCCGAGCCGCCTGCTCGGCCAGCCGCTTCTGGAAGCCAGGGATGCCGTGCGCGAACTCGTCCTGGAGCGGCATCGCGCTATGGGCATCGTCAGGCCGTCCGCCCCGCCCGAAGTGTGGTCGAATCAAGTTTTGTCCTATGGAAAAAGGGATGCGATGGCGGAGCTGGTTCACAAAGGAGAGATCGTACCGGTGGAGGTGGAAGGCGTCAAAGCGCACGTAACGCCCGATCTGCTTTCCCTGCTCGATCATCCTCCGCTGGAGCCCAGAGTGGTGTTCGTTGCGCCCCTCGATCCGTTCATATGGGACCGCAAAATGATTGCGCATCTGTTTGGCTTCGACTATGTGTGGGAGATCTACGTTCCGGAGGCCAGGCGGCGGTGGGGATACTACGTTCTGCCCGTGCTGTTCGGCGATGCCCTGGTGGCCCGCGCCGAGTTCTGGTGCCGGGAGGGGGTTCTCGAACTGAGGCGGTGGCACTTCGAGCCTGGCGACCTGGGGCCGGTGTTCTTCCGCGAGCTGGAGCGTTCGCTGGCAGAGTTCATGCAGTACTGCTCGGCGGCCCGGATCGTTGTGCAGGCAAACATCGATCCCAGGATCCGCGATCTGGCCGGATGCCAAATAGTCTGAAAATCCATCGGAGACAGCTGCCGGAAGGGCGATCCTTCCGGCAGTCGTTTCCAAGCGCTTCCTAGAGGTCAGGCTGCGGCGTTGTGCGCAGGTAAGGCTTGATGACCTTATAGCCCTTCGGAAACGCTGTGTCGGCCTCTTCGTTGGAGACCGCCGCAGTGATGATCACATCGTCGCCCTGCTTCCAGTCCGCCGGCGTTGCGACCTTGTAGTTGGCCGTCAGCTGCAGCGAATCGATGACGCGGAGAATCTCGGTGAAGTTGCGTCCGGTCCCTGCCGGATAGGTCAGCATCAGCTTCACCTTCTTGTCCGGGCCGATGACGAAGACCGAGCGGACGGTGAACGTGTTGTCGGCGTTGGGATGGATCATACCGTACAGGTTGGAGACGGTACGGTCGGCATCGGCGATCAGCGGGAAGTTAAGCGCCGTGCCCTGCGTCTCCTCGATGTCTTTCGACCAGCCCGCGTGGTCTTTGAGCGGGTCCACGCTCAGACCGATGGTCTTGACGTGGCGCTTGTCGAACTCCGGTTTGAGACGGGCGACAGTGCCGAGTTCCGTCGTGCAGACCGGGGTGTAGTCCTTCGGGTGTGAGAACAGAACGACCCAGCTGTCGCCTGCCCACTCGTAAAAGTGGATGGGACCTTCCGTCGATTCCTGCGTGAAATCGGGCGCCGCATCCCCTAACTGAATTGCCATTTCGTGTCCTCCTGATATCTGTATTTCCGGCTGGTTTCTGCCTCTCCAGCCGGAGCATACCGCGACGTAGAGATATGCTGTTCCTGTGTCCCTGCGGATCGTGCCGCCGGACACGGTGTGCAGACTGTGGTCAGGTTCGGCGTGGAACCTGCGGATACCTGCCGAATAAGGATACCCAATTCGACGGCTAAATCGATTGGCCGACAAACGGACAGTACGCTCTTCATTTTCGATTCTCGCGCGCTGGGGTGACGGATTCCGTCGCGAAGCTGCAAAGCTGGATCCCAAGGGAATCGACGAGGACGCGAATGACCGGGGATTGGAGGGTGGCGAGTTCCGTTTCGCGCTCGATGCTGTACAGGGAGTTCAGGTCGGGGGTGACATAGCCGGGATGACAGGCCAGTTCGTAAAGGCCCGGGGTGAAGCCTTCCAGAAGCTCCTGCAGATAGGGCTCCTGCACCGGCGTCAGTTCCGTGACGCCATGCTCCCACTGGCCGTAAAAATGCCCGATGTATTCGGCGCTGGAATAGTGGCGCAGCGGCAGGCTGTGCTCTGCGGCGAAGCGCTGAAACGTGGGCGTGTGCTCGGATTTCCAATGGATGTGATGGTGCGAATCGAGGTGCGTGGGCGGCCGGCCGACCAAATCGCAGAAGAGGGCGTACTGCGCTTCCAGCTCCCGCTCGACCCAGGCGGCATCGGCCAGATCGACGGCCTCCCAGTCCTCGTCCGTGACGTTGAGGTGCAGGCCGACCGAAAGAGCGGGGTTCCGGTGCGCCACGCGCACTCCCTCCGCCGTGGCCGGTCGGTTCACCATCAGGCTGGCGCTCGTGATGATGCCGTGCCTGTGTCCCTCTTCTATGCCCCGGTTCGGCCCCTGAGAATGCCCCAGATCGTCCGCATTCACGATAACGCGCACCCCGCTCGTATGTTCGCTCATCATCCCTCGAGACCTGCCTCGCTCAGCAGCTTCGACAGCACTCTATCGTAGTTGAAATATTCGCGGGCGATCTCGCGCGCGGCGCGGCAGGCGGCCGCATAGTTGGCTTCGATGGCCTGCACGGCGGCGATGCTGTCGTCCAGATCGCGGAAAGAGAACAGCCCGCTGCCCGTTGGCAGATTGTGCGCGAAGCCCGTGTCCTGATTGATCACCGGGCGGCCTGCGGCCAGATAGGCCGCGGCACGGTCGCTGAACCAGCCGGTCTGAAACACGATGTTCTGCTCTTTCGCCACGGTGTACTCGCCCCTTGACCCCTGGATATAGCTTCGGTAGACATCCAGATCGAGCGAGACGCCGATAGCAGAACGAGTGCGCCAGCCGTGACGCTCCATCAGCGCCTTGTCGGCTTCCGCACCGAAACGCATCGCCAGTTCGAAGGGGGCGGAAACACGCTGCGGCAGTTCTTTCACCTTGAGGAACTCCAATCCCTTCTGCCAGTGATAGACCCTGCCGTCGAGGGTGATCTCTTTGCCGACGACGTCCCAGTTGCCGATGGTGGTGTAGGGGGCATCGGGGGCAGGGAGCATGTCGGTCTCCCACTCCTCCATGCAGACGATCTGCCGTGTCGGCTTCCAGGCAAAGCCCCCCGTGGAGAGAGGGCAGAACGGAGTCCCGATATTTTCGCCGAAGGTGAAGAGGTGGGTATGCGAGCCCAGAAAGTCGATGGTCTCCTGATCCTGACGCCCCAGCGCGGCCTGCACTTCCACTGGATCGGTCTCCAGCAGGATGCGGCGTGGGCAGGAGAGATGGCGTTCGTCCAGGATCTGCGAGCCGCACAGGTTCAGGTAGGCGTCGGCGGTGCGCAGGCGCTCGTCCGCAGCTTCCGGGGGAAGCCCCCAGGTCTGCTCTTCCCATTTCACTCCGTAGTGCCAGCAGTCCGCGAAGCCGAAGCGCTCCAGAAGGGACGCCACCCGCCGCACGACGCGCTCCACATCGGGGAAGCCGCCCTCCTCGCCTTCGTAGTCGTTGGGATAGTACTCGTTGACCTCGATATAGGTGACGTCGTAGCCAAGCCGGCGCAGCCCGAGCAGATAGTGCAGATGCTGCCAGAGGACGCCGCCGATAGGAAACGTAAACAGAATGCCGCCGACGACGATACGCCCTTTAGACATGCGAATGAATCTCCTGTTCCGGGCGCGCGATTTCGCCGGGTTCGAGCCGGCGCACTACGCGGGCCGGATTGCCGGCGGCAATGACGCCCGGAGGGATGTCGGAGCGGACGACCGACTTCGCGCCGACGATGCTTTTCGCGCCGATCCGCACGCCGGGCAGAAGGATGGAGCCGAAGCCGATCCAGGCATCGTCCTCGATGACCACCGGGCGCGGCACGGCGCAGGGGATACGCCCGAATGGATCCTGCTGGGACTGCGCGACAGCGGCGGCGCGCTCTCCGGCGTGGGGCGGGAAGACCTCGGTATCGAAGATGCCCACGCTCCAGGAGATCATCACGCGCCTGCCGATGGTGATCCGCTCTTCGCACCGTATATAGACGCTCGTCAGCATCGCGAAGTCCCCGAGTTCGACGACGCCGTTTTCGCCGATCACCAGATCGGTGCCCTCGCAGATCATCGCCGAGTCGCCGAGAATCAGTCCCGGCTGGCGGCGGCTGAAAAACTGCCGAAAACAGTAAGCGGATTCGATGAAGGAGTTAGGGCCGAACTGCACGTTGTCCGGCACGGCGTAGTCGCACCAGTCGTAAGGGTTTCTATAGACGCTCACGCTCTGCCTCCGCCGGGCCGATGACACGGGCGGGATTTCCCGAGACGAACATCCCTGCCGGCACATCCTTCGTCACGACGCTGCCCGCGCCGACGATCGCGCCCTGCCCGACACGGACACCCTTCAGCAGGACGGCCCCGAACCCGATCCAGACGTCGTCTTCGACGGCCACGGGACGTGTCAGGAAGGGGGGGCGGTTCCCATCGCCGCTCGGCGAGAGGGCGATGCAGTCGAGGGCGCGCTGCTCCGGGTCGATGGGATGGAAGTCCGAGTCCGCAATCGTGACCTGCACTGCGATGACGACGCGGTCCCCGATCGTGACCCGCTCCTCCGCGATGATCGACGCACCATCGATATAGCAGTCCGCTCCGATCTCGATAACGCCGCGTTCGCTGGCCGCAAACTG
>JAYTGR010000183.1:0-2380 GCA_043733205.1 Chthonomonadaceae bacterium | reverse complement strand
CCGGCGTCTGCTCTCTCCGTCTGCACTCGAACGGTTCCGGTCCCACCGTGTACGCGGAGAGAAGAGAGGTTCCCGAATTGTCAGCGCGATTCTGCATTCTCGACGGGGTCATTGTGGCCTAATTCCTAGCTCTCCTGTGCTCCCCTCCCGGGAAAATACAGCAGGGGCGGGCGGATATGGCAGCCTTACGGCTGCAGGGTGACGGTATGAAAAGACGGCAGTGTCGCGGCGAGGCCGCGCACATCTCGGTTCTCCTGATGCGCCTCTTTGAGATGTGTCTGGCCCAGTGTCAGCAGGACCTCACGCCGCCCCTGACGCAAAACGACTGCCGAAGTCTGAATGCTCCATACGACCCACCCGCCTTCGAGCGTTTCGCCTGCCTTCAAAAATCGGGCCTGACCGCCGACCGCCAGGACCGCCATCGCCGTCTCATCCTGCACGATGCCCTGCAGTTCAACCTCCGGCAGAGGCGGAGGCGCAATGACCGCCAGCTTCATCGGGCCAGCAGACAGCGGGAAGCCTGACTTTGCATTCGTGGAGAGGCCCGGCACGGGCGGGCGGGCAGGCACAAAGGTCGATCTGTTCGGCAGCAGAGAAAGGGCCAGAGGCCGCCAGAAGGGATCGGTGCTCGTCGTGGAAGGCGTCTGCAGCGGCACGACGGCGGCAGTTATCAGGGGCAGCGCCTTCCCTGCCGGGGTAGGCGGCACCTGCCGCACCGGAGTGGAATTCGGCGAAGTCGAGGTGGACGGCGTCTCCTGCGACGCCGATCCCAGCAGCAGCTGTCCCGTCGGACTGTGTGGCAGCAGGCGGGGGACGACCGTAAATCCAAACATACAGAGCACCAGCACAATGCCCAACACCAGCGCAATGGCCCTGGGACGCTCATCCGGTTTGATCTTCATCCTGGGCTCCTTTACTTCACGATGCGCGGGGTGATAAAGACCATGATCTCGCTGTGGCGGTGATCGGTCGAAGTTTTGCGAAACAGCTCCCCTACGAGCGGCAATTTGGACAGAAACGGCACTTCCTGAACGACTTTCGACATCTCATCGCGGATCAGGCCGCCGATCACGACAGTCTCGCCGTCTTTTACCCGCACGGTCGTTTCCGCTTCGCGTGTGCTTGTCTGCGGCAGATTGTCTGCGCTGATGCCCGTGATGGTGCTTACCACCGGATGCACCCGCATGGTGATCTGCCCATCCGCATTGACACGGGGCCGAACCAGCAGAATGATGCCTACCGGAAATTCGAAGACCTGCACGGTTGTGCCTGCAATACCGGCCTGAGAGACCTGCGTGCGGAGAGTGTCCCCGATAAAGATGTTCGCGTCGTCGTTGTCCAGCACCTGGATGCGTGGATCGGCCAGTATCTTCGCGTCCTTATGTGTCACCATCGCGCTCAGGATCGCCTGAAAGGAGAAAGGAACCCTGCTGATGACGCCTACTTTGCTGCCGGGCACGGTGCTTTGGACGGCTCCCGCCAGCGTACCAACCGGGGTTTCCAGCAGGTTCAGCGTAGACCAGCTCCAGGCGAGGCCCAGATCCTGCGCTTTTTCCGGGGAGAGGTCCACCACTTTGACTTCGATCATCACCTGCTGGGGCGGAAGATCCACCTCGGCCAGGAGCTGGAGCGCGCTTTCTACGTCTTTAGCCGCTCCGCTGATCACGAGAAAGCGGGAGCGATCCGGTCCGGAAACGGTTTTGGTCGCTGCGGTGTCCCCGCCCGAGCCTCCGCTCGTGGAATCGCCTGAGCTTCCCCCCGTCGATCCGCCGGAGCCTCCCGATCCGCCGGAGCTGCCGCCCGTCGATCCTCCGGAGCTTCCCGATCCACCGGAGCTGCCGCCCGTCGATCCTCCGGAGCTTCCTCCGCTGGAGCTGCTGCCCACACTGCCGGAGATAGCGCCGGTAAGCGGATGGAACGTGGGGATCGGAGGCGCATACTGTTCCGGGCCTGCCACGGCGCTGACGCCAGGCATCGTCTCCTCCAGAAACGCGTGCAGCGCTCTGGCGCTGCTGTAGCGGATGGCATAGATTCGACGCACGGCCTGCCTTGCCCCGTAGGCTTCTTCGTCGAGCTTCAGCAGCATCGCTTTGGCGGTGGCGACCTCGTTCGAGAGGCCGGACAGCCCAATGGCGCCGCTGGATTTATGCACGAGACCGACGGCATCGGCCTTCAGGCCCGGATAGAGCGTATGCACCATCGTGGCCGCGTCTTTGATCACCAGGTGCTCTAATCCGACTACTTCGGTGACAGTCGGCAGGACAGGCGCGGGCTTCTCCTGCCGCCCCAGCAGGGCACGCGCCTGCGCAATGTCCTCCGTACTGCCGATCAGCAGCAGCTGCTGCCCTGCCGGCCGCACGGTGAGATAGGGCAGCGCCCC
>JAYTGR010000182.1:0-6733 GCA_043733205.1 Chthonomonadaceae bacterium | reverse complement strand
GGCGTCCTTTCAGATTCTTAAACCCAATGAAGGAGAAAGTTCACTCATGGACCCGACACAGCGTGTCCGCGTCGCCGCCATAGGCAACGGGAACATCTTCCGGGGAGCGCACCTGCCCGCCTATCCCGATATCGCCAACGCGCAGCTCGTCGCTTTTTGCGACCCCGACCCGCTCGCGCAGAAGGCGACCCGCAAGCGCTACGATGCGCTGATCGACGCCAAGATCGCGCAGTGCAAAGAGCGCGGCGATACCGAGACCATCGAGCGCCTGGAGCGCGACCGGGAAGAGGTCAAGTTCTACGAAGACATCCGTCAGATCATCGCGGAGGTCAAGCCCGACCTGGTGGACATCTGCACCCAGCCCGTGCTGCACGCGCCGCTCGCGATTCAGGCGCTCGATGCGGGCATCAACGTCATGTGCGAAAAGCCGATCTCCCGCAGCTGGCTGGAGTCCGAACGCGTCGTCGCCGCCGTCAAGCGCTCCGGCAAAGTCTACCAGCACAACGAAAACTGGCTGTTCGAACCGGACTACTACACCGTCAAGAAACTGGTCGATTCCGGCGCGATCGGCGAACTGGTCATGATGTTTCTGACCCAGGCGCACGGCGGACCGGAAGGCAATCCGCGCTTCTGGAACTCCGATTTCGGCGGCGGCGGCTCGCTCCTCGACAACGGCATTCATGCCATCGGGGCTGCCTGGTATGTCACCGGCCTGGAGAAGACGCCGACGCTCGTCAAGGCCGCCGCGCCGTTCGGAATGAGCATCCGCATGCCGCACCGCATCATCGACGGCCGTCTGCAGCAGGTCACCGTGGACGACGATGCGCATATCCTCATCCGCTTCGAAGATGCGCAGAGCGGAGCCTGGAGCACCGCCCATGTCGAAGGCTCGTGGAGCGAACAGGATTCGCCCGATACCGCCTATATCGGCTCTACCGGCTCCATCAGGATGGTCGATGCCGACGGCAAACGCTTCGCCGTCGTCACGGATGCCCACGGCCATGAGAGCCGCCGCCTGCGCGTCAGCGGCTCCAACTGGCAGCACTGGCCCTCCTCGTTCTACGGCGAGATCCAGAACATGGTCGAGTGCCTGCGCAGCGGGGTGCCCTCCGTCATGACCGCAGAGTTCGGCGCGGACTGCTCGGCCATCGTCGGCGCGTCGTATCTCTCCGAGAAGAACGGCAAGCGCGCCGTCTCGCTCGAAGAGTTCAGGCAGTTCGCGCGCGACATCGCCGCCCGCTTCCCCGACGACCCCACCGGCGCGGACAACGCCCTCGTGGACGCGCTGCTCTCCGCCGTGCGCGACAAAAAGTAGAGCTGCGCCGGGGCAGGGAAACTCTCCTGCCCCGGCTCTCTCTTTAGCCCGGTCGATGCAGACCTTTCTCTATCCTCTTCAGTGAATGTAAAGGAGTGACAAATGCACCTCTCCGATCGACCTGGCGCGCTGCTTCGGCACGGCGCGCGCCTGTTGACTCTGCTCGTCGGACTGACGTTCGCGCCCCAAAATGGCAGGACGCAGGCGCTGCAAAACGGCTGGTACGGCTACGGCAGCAATCCGCAGCATACCTGTATCTCCAAAGTCGCCGCCCAGCCCATGAAGAATGTCCACTGGTCGATGTCGATCGATCAGACGCTGCCCGCCGACAACTCCAATACCGGCGAACTGTTTATCCACTACACCTCCCCGGTCATCACGCCGCGCAATACCATCATTCTGACCATCCGGGCGGACTCCAGCAACAGTTTTCGCGTCGAAGGGCGCCGTGCCGGCGACGGCAGCCTGATCTGGGCGCAGACGACGGACTACATCCTGCCGCCGCACAACTGGCTGCCGCCCTGTGGATCGACTTTGACGCCCAATCAGCGCCTCTATATCCCCGGAGCAGGCGGCACGGTCTACTTCCGGGACGGCGTCGATTCCGCGACACCCGGGCAGAAAGGGCAGATCTGCTTCTACACCTCTCCTGCAGGCTATACCGCCGCGAAAGCAGACTACAACAGCAAAGTCTTCATCAACACGCCCCTCACCTCGGATGCGAACGGCAATATCTATTTCGGGTTTCAGGTGACCGGCGTTCCGACGCAGACGCCGAACCTGAAGAGCGGTATCGCCCGTATCTCGGCAAACGGCGTCGTGAGCTGGGTTGCGGTGACGCCCTTCGTGAACGATGGCAGCGCCTACAAACCGGTCATGAACTGCGCTCCGGCCCTGAGCAGCGACGGGAAGATACTCTACTGCGCGATCAATATCGGCAACTTCAGCGGCGGCTATCTGCTCGCGCTGGACAGCCGGCTCATCAGCAGCGGAACCGTCCTGCCTGTTGTGGGTATGCAGCTGCTCTTCGATCCTTCGCTGACGAACTCACCCAACGAAGCCCTCCTGCCGGACGATGGCAGCGGCACGCCCACCGTAGCTCCTGATGGAGACGTCTATTTCGGCGTGCTGGAAAGCCCGTTTCCCGGTCATCACGACCGCGGCTGGCTGCTGCATTTCAACGCCAATCTCCACCAGGTCAAAACACCGGGCGCGTTCGGCTGGGATGACACCGCCTCCATTGTGCCCGCCGCCATGGTGCCCTCATACCACGGCGCCTCGTCCTATCTTATCATGTCCAAATACAACGACTATGCGGATTCTGGTTTGGGCGGCACCGGCGTCAATAAAATCGCGGTGCTCGACCCGCAGGCGACGCAGGCCGATTCCATCTTTCCTGCCACGAAAGTGATGAAAGAGGTTCTGACCGTCGCCGGACCGACCCCCGATCCGAGGCTTCGGGACGCGAGCCATCCCAACGCCGTGCGCGAATGGTGTATCAACTCCGCCGCCATCGACCCCTTCACCAAATGTATCATCGTGAACTGTGAAGACGGCTGGGTCTACCGCTGGGACATGACGACCGGAACCCTGACAGACAAGGTCCAGATCACTTCCGGCATCGGAGAAGCCTATACTCCCACGATCATCGGGCCGGATGGGACGATCTATGCGATCAACAACGGCAGGATCTGGGCGGTCGGAAAGTAGACCGATCTCTCCTGAGAGGACCGCTCTGACAGAATTCTCCCGGGGCATGCAGCGCGGTAACGCAGTCCGCCGTACGCACTCCATCCTACGCAGACCACGAAGCGAAAACGAGGGGCACACATGTTTCAAATAAAAAGCGGGTTCGGCACGGCTCTGGCGGTCTGCAGCCTGCTCGCCGCTGGCCGGACGGCGACGGCGCAGATACCTTACTCCATCATAGATCTCGGTGTTTTGTCCGGCGATCTCTCCAGCGCCGCCTACGGTCTGAACGATAACGGCCAGGTCGTCGGCATCTCCCAGTCCGCCGGGGGCGCAACGCACGGTTTCCGCTATAGCGGCGGCAGTATGGCCGATATCGGTTCTCTAGGCGGCGACACCTATGCGAACGCCATCAATGCGGGCGGCAGTGTCGCAGGCAGTGCATTCAGCGCCGCCGCCGGCACGTTCCGCGCCTTTCGCACTGCGCCTGGCGGCAGCGTCGGCGGCGCGTCCGATCTGGGCACGTTCCCGCTCTCCGGCAGTCTGGACAGCTTTGCTTACGGCATCGATGCGGCAGGGCAGACGGTCGGGTACGCCTACAACGGCACCAGCAATCACGCTTATCGCACCACTGCAGCGGGCGGCGTCACCACAGCCTCCGATCTCGGCACCCTCGGCGGCAGCAACTCCTACGCCAACGGGATCAATACCAGCGGGCAGACGGCCGGCTACTCGGATACCGCCCCCGACGTCAACGGGAACTCCGTCACCCACGCCTTTCGCACCAGTGCGGCCGGCGCTATGACCGACCTCGGCACGCTTGGCGGCGACAACTCCTATGCCACGGCCCTCAACGCTGCCGGACAGGTCATCGGCTACTCGGATCTCAACGGATCGACGCACGCCTTTCGCACCTCCGCCAACACGGCGATCAGCCCGCTCACCGACGACCTCGGTACGCTGGGCGGCCTCTTCAGCTACGCCTACGGCATCAACAGCGCCGGGATTACGGTCGGCTACTCTGCCACCGCCGCCGGGGAGCAGCGCGCCTTCGTGGTGCAGGGCGCGGCCATGTACGATCTTACGAGCCTGCTGGTCAACAGTATCTCTGTCTGGACCCTGACGAATGCCCAGGCCGTCAATGCGGCGGGGCAGATCGCCGGAACCGGAACGGTGAACGGACAGCAGCACGCGTTCCTGCTCACGCCCTCCGGTCCCTCCACACCGGAGCCCGGAACCTGGGCCTTCCTGTTCGCCTCGGCAGGGAGCGGCCTTCTCCTCACCCACAGAAAGATCGCCCGCAGCAAAAAGACCCGATTTCGGGTAAAATAGAAGCACAGATCCGGGCAGTTCCGGTATGGAAGAGGGAAACCGATGGCAACGATTCGACAGGTGCGATCACGGATTAAGGTCGCCAAGAATATCCAGCAGATCACCAAGGCGATGAAAATGGTCGCGGCAGCGCGTTTGAAACGGGCTCAGGATCGCGTTCAGGCGGCGCGTCCGTATGCCCGCGCCATGCGCGAAATGATGACCAGCCTGGCGCGTGCGGCCGGCGATTCGGCGGAGCAGCCGGGGATGGAAAAGCGGGCGCCGCGCAATATAGGCTTCCTCATCGTGACGTCGGATCGCGGCCTGGCCGGCTCCTACAACTCCAGTCTGCTGCGCAAAGTCGTGGAACTGCTGAAGGATTACGACAAGGATCGTGTCAAGCTCTACGTGGCTGGCCGCAAAGGCATCGCCTTCCTGAAACGGCGCGGTTACAACGTCGTCCAGGAGTTCGCATTCGCCAATACCGGCGTGACCTACGCGGACGCCCGCGACATCACCCGCATTATCCGCGAAGATTTCCAGAATGGACAGATCGATCAGCTGTTCATGGTCTATAACCGCTTCCTGTCCGCGATCTCCCAGAAGCCGACCGACGTGCAGCTTCTGCCGATCCAGACCCCGGACGCGGACGACACGGCTGCCACCGACCAGGTAGAAGATTATATCTTCGAGCCCTCTGCGGAGGCGCTGCTCGGCGCGCTGATGTCCCGCTATCTGGAAGGACAGACCTACCAGGCGCTGCTGGAAGCGACGGCAAGCGAACATGGGGCGCGCATGACCGCGATGAGCTCGGCGACCGACAACGCCGGCAAGATGATCACCTCCCTGACGCTGCAGCTCAACCGAGCGCGGCAGGCCGGAATTACCCGCGAAATCTCCGAGATCGTCGGTGGTGCGGAAGCCCTCAAAGGCTGATCGCACTCCGGGAGCCCGCACTCAGAAGGCAGAAGGCCGGCGTTGTACGCCTCGGCCTCCTGCTTTCTCTTTTCTCTCCTCCCGAGAAACGGAGCCAGAATGCCGGACAGACTACCCTTTACAAAGATGCAGGGCGTCGGCAACGATTTTGTCGTGGTGGACGGACGCGAAGATGGGGACACGGACTGGTCGGTACTGGCGGTAGAGATCTGTGACCGCCGTACCGGAGTGGGCGCCGATGGCCTGCTCGTACTGGACGATACCCACAGCGCGGACATCATGATGCGGATGTACAATCCGGACGGCACCCCGGATGTCTGCGGCAACGGCCTGCGCTGTCTCGCGCGCTATGCTGTCGAACACGGCATCGTCGCCAGCGAGACGCTGCGGATCGCAACGCTTGCCGGGGTTCGCGCCGCGCAGGTTCATCGGGACGAAGCGGGCGAAATCACCTCCGTCACGGTCAATATGGGCCTGCCCCACTTCGACCCGCCTACGATCCCGATGCGGGTGCCGCTGGAACAGGTCATGGACTATCCGCTCGAATTCGAGGACGGATCGAATTTAATGCTGACCGCGCTCTCCACCGGCTCGACTCACGCCATCGCCTTCGTCGAGTCGCTGCCGGAAGACGATCTCTTTTTCGCGGTCAGTCCCCAGGTCGAAGAGCACCCGCTCTTTCCGGCCCGCACCAGCCTGATGTGGTGCCGGATCGATTCGCCCGCCCGCCTGCGGATTCGGATCTGGGAACGCGGAGCCGGGGAGACATGGGGCTGTGGCACGGGCGCCTGCGCGGCGGCAGTCGCCGCCGTTATGCACGGATACGCCCTTCCCAACGCCCCCATCCTCGTGCGCAGTCATGGCGGCGACCTCATCGTTCGCTGGGAGCCGGGCGGCTCCATTGAGATGACAGGTCCCGCCGAAACGATCTATGCGGGCGTCTACGCCCTCGATCCCGACCGCTCCACCGCCCTCTTCCCCGTTTAAACCGAGAGACGAACCAGCGGGCAGGAAGTCATGATAAAAGGGAAAGGAAGAGCAGACAGGGGTACAACAACGATTCCTTCATTTTGGGGCCATAAGGCGCACGGGCACCAATGGATGTAGCCGCAAAGGTACTTTTTCTCTGAGAAAAGTTCACCAAGGCAGTCATCGCGTTTTTCGCTGGCGCCCGGTATCCAGGTGCAGCCGTCCTGCCACGTCTACGGGATATTGAAACCTTATAACCGTTTTAATGAGCCTTTTCATTTCGCTGAAGTCACACGGATTAACATGCAGCCATGGCGCGGGATGGCGGCAGAGAATCCATCGGTATACCGGCCGAGATCTTTTTGGCGCCAGAGGTCGCGGACCATTTGCGGACCCTTAAGTTTCAGTTCGCTCCACATGGCCGAAACCGGCACCGTCTCGTCGCCGAGGTTAAAGAAGCCTACCGCCATAGAGCCATCGGACATTTCCTTCGCATAGATCTTGGTCTCGCCA
>JAYTGR010000181.1:0-2382 GCA_043733205.1 Chthonomonadaceae bacterium | reverse complement strand
GAACGCCGTCTTGCCCAGGCTCTGGACGGTGTTGCGCTCAACGGCACCGAGCACACCGAGCGTGAGGTCGAGATTCGGGCGGGACATCACGCGCGCGTCGAACACGTACTCGAACCCCACGTTGTCCTCGCGAACCGCTGCTGTTGGAGAGGGCTGCCAAAGCGACCGACACACGCGACTGGGACACTCGATGGCACTTCTATCGCTGGATCAGCGACCATGAGGTGCTGTTCTTTCGGGACAGTTCGCTGGAGTCCTCCGCTGCGCCGGACTGGAACTTTTACAAGCGGGATACGCTTACCGGTCAGCAGACCTCTCTGGCCGCGCTCTCTCATCTTGCGCAAGACTCCTTCTACAAACATTCCCTCTGCGCGATTTCTCCGGACGGCAAACGGATCTGCTGGACCGGAAAAGGCATCACGGTCGCAGCGATCGACGGGGAACATTCGTTCCGATTGGACACCAGGGAAACAGGCGGTTATGCCGTGGTAACATGGATGGCAGACAGCAGCCATTTGATCGCCTATTCCACGCAGGCAGAGGGAGCCTGGATCACCTTTGGCACGATCTACGACGCAAAAACGCAAAAATCGACGCAACGTCTGAAAGTTTCCGCGCATACCTTTTTCGAAGCGGTGTCTGCGCACAGCCGTCTGCTTACCTGCGTGTGGCCGCCGCTTCAGAGCACCGATATCACGGAAACCGTGGAAATCGATGAGGGTGCCGCAGGCAAGGAGACGCAGCCGTTCCGTCACTACTTCGTTCCTTTGCCACAGCGAGACAGCACCGAGGAAGCGGTATTTTCGCCCCAGGGGGATCGTGTCGCCTGGATTCTGACGCAGGAATCGGATCCGTTGTCTCCGGCTGCAGCACGGCTGCATCGCCTTCTGCCAGCCTTTTCCCTGCAGCGCCCGCCGCAGGTCAGTCTCTGGGTCAGCCGCATCGATGGCAGTCAGATGCACGAGATCGGCTGTGTCCCGCTTCAGACGGACGCCAACGAAGGCTGGCGGGACGTAATAGAAGAGACTGCCTGGCTGCCGGACGGCAAGCGGCTGAGCTTCCGACACAAAGATGCGCTCTACACCGTTTCGGCAGACTGACCGAGGATCTTCTCTCTATGAACAAGCGCCGTGTCCGAATCCTGATGCTTTTGGTTCTGCTGTCTGCCGGCGGCGGTGTTCTGCTGTTCGTTTTTATGCCCCGTGAACCGCTGTTGCTGCTGCGTGCAACAAAAGTGGCCGATACGCGGGATTGGGAATCCAGGTGGTCGCGCAATCGGTACGACTGGATTTCGGAACACGAGATACTGTTCCAGCGGGAGAGGTCGCCGGAGGATCCTGAGGCAGAAGGCCCGTGCTTCTACAAACGTGACCTCGCCTCCGGCAAAGAGATCTTTCTCAGGGCGCTCACGCATCTCACACAGCGCTCCTACAATCCCAAGCACTCCTGGCTGGCGGTTTCACCGGATGGACAGCGCATTTTTTGGACGAATGAAGACTCAATTCAGGGCGAAACCATCGAGGGCGCAGCGCTTGATGGGAAGCAGGCGTTCGAGTTTAAGAGAGGCCGCGACAGCAGGGTACGCTGGATGGGAGACAGTACGCATCTCGTCGAGTATTCCATGAATAAAAATTTAGATCGTGTCGCCTACGGCACTCTCTACGATGTGAAGGGCCAAAAAGCACCCCGGCGGCTGGCAGTCTCTGAGAACATCAAGCCGCGTGCCGTCGCCGCAAACGATCATCTGCTCGGAACGATATGGAACACCCAATATGCGGACGACGCAAGTACGGACAGACTGGAGATCTATGAGTCGGAGGTGGGTAAAGAGACACAGGCCGTGCGTAAATATCCTATTCGGCTGCCCTTCAAGGCCGAAATATGGGACGAACATTTTTCGCCTCGGGGCGATCGTATCGTATGGCCGCTGCTGCAAAACGACGCGCTGCCTCCGACGTACGCATGGCTGCATCGGCTGATCCCTGCGTTTAGCCCAGCGCCCACACCGAAAATCAGTTTTTGGGTGAGCCGGATCGATGGCAGCAGAATGCAGGAGGTCGGTTATATTCCCGTCCGGCTGGATAGGGAGAGTGACGGGCCTGTGCTGGACGATCTGCCCGAAAACATCGCCTGGACGCCGAATGGCAAACGGCTGAGTTTCACTTACAAAGAAGCGCTCTATACCGTTCCCTCAGACTGAAAGTGTTTGGAAAGAACCCTGATGGCAAGCTCCGTTCGCACAATCGAAACAGCGGCACCGACCCAGCAGCAGGACGGAAAGCCGTCTCCTGTTCTGCCTTCCATCCATTCGATCGAGGATTTCTTCGCGCTGCGGGGCTGGAAGCCTTTCGATTATCAGAAGGCGACCTGGGAGGCTTATAT
>JAYTGR010000180.1:0-6739 GCA_043733205.1 Chthonomonadaceae bacterium | reverse complement strand
ACCTGGCCTGCCTCGGCTGCTCGGTCGAGCGCCATACCGGCAAACTCAAGGACCGGATGTCGCTGGAAACCTGCTTCAAAGCGGTGGAAGACTGCGGCGCGCCGATCGTGAACATCTGCGGGGGCGAGCCGACTCTCTACCCGGAACTGCCGCAGCTGATCTCGGGTCTGACCGAGCGCGGCAAATACATCATTCTCTGCACCAACGCCCTGAAACTGGAAGAGAAGATCCTGAATGTCATTCCGCCGAGCGACAACCTGTTCCTGATGATCCACCTCGATGGCATGCGCGAGACGCACGACTACGTCTGCAACCGCAAAGGCGTCTTCGATCACGCGGTCGAGATGATCAAAAAGGCGCGGGATCTCGGCTTCCTGACCTTCATCAACACGACTGTCTTCAAAGAGACCTCCGTGGAAGAGGTCGAGGACATGTGCAAACTCGTCGATCAGCTGCGGGCCAATGGCATCCTGATCTCACCCGGCTACGAGTACGAGAGCGTGCAGAGCGATGTGTTCCTGTCGAAAGAGCAGATCCACGAGAAGTTCAAGGCCATTCGTGAGTTCGCGCCGAAGTACAAGGTCAACGCCACCCCGATGTTCCTGGAGTTCGCGGCGGGCATGCGCGAACTGCCCTGCGCCCCCTGGTCCACGGTCAACTACACGCCGAAGGGCTGGAAGGCGCCCTGCTACCTCGTCGAGGGTGAGGGTTATTACGACGACTGGCAGAGCTTCTGGAACGACACCAATTGGGAATACTGGGAATCACGCCTCGATTCCCGCTGCCAGAACTGCAAGATGCACAGCGGTTTCGAGCACAGCGCCGTCGAAGAGTCCATGAAGACGGTCAAGGGAACACTGCAGCTCGCTGCCTGGACCTTCTCGAAATAGCCATGGTCGCTCTCGTAACAGGCAGTACAGGGTTTGTGGGCAGTCACGTGGCGCGCCTGCTGGTGGAGCGTGGGGAGAAGGTGCGCCTCCTGGTGCGCAGGAGCAGCCGGATGGAGAATCTGGCTGCCCTGGATGCCCGTCTGGCTGAGAAGTTTACCGGGGATCTGTCCGATCCGGCCTCCCTGCGGGAAGCGGTGCGGGGCTGCAACACGCTCTACCATGTCGCGGCGGACTATCGTCTCTGGGCGCGGGATCCGCAGGAGCTCTATCGGGCCAATGTCGAGGGCACCCGCCAGTTGATGGCGGCGGCGCGGGACGAGGGTCTGACGCGCATCGTCTACTGCAGCACCGTCGGTGCGCTCGGCATTCCGCACGACGGCTCGTCGGGCAATGAAGAGACTCCGGTGTCCGAGGCCGACATGATCGGGCACTACAAACGCTCCAAGTATCAGGCGGAGCGCGCGGTGCAGCAGTTCGCTGCAGACGGCCTTCCGGTCGTCATCGTGAACCCGAGCACGCCGGTTGGCGAACAGGATCTGAAGCCGACCCCGACCGGACAGATCATCGTCGATTTTCTGAACCGACGGCTTCCCGCCTACGTCGATACCGGCCTGAATCTGGTGGATGTGCGCGATGTGGCGGCGGGGATGCTGCTGGCGGCGGAACATGGGGCTGTCGGGCAGCGTTATATACTTGGGAACCAGAATTTTACCCTGAAACAGATGCTGGAACTGCTGGCCGATATTACGGGCCTGCCCGCGCCAAAGGTGCAGATGCCTTATGGGGTGGCATGGCTGGCGGTCGGAGTGGAAAATCTTATCGTCAGCGGCCTGCTGCACCGGTGTCCGGCGCATCCGTTCGAGGGCGTCAAAATGGCGCGGCACAAGATGTTTTTCGATCCGTCCAAAGCAGTACGGGAGCTGGGCCTGCCGCAGTCGCCTGTACGCGCGGCGCTGGCCCGCGCTGCAGACTGGTTTCGAGCCAACGGTTATGTGACCCGCTGACGCGCAGGCTCCAGGCGGGACAGGACGGCGGCAGCGCCGGAGGAGAGGTGAATTTGGAACGCATATCCAGACGCAAAGTGATCGTGGCAAAGGAAGTCGGCTTCTGCTTCGGCGTGAAGCGGGCCATCAACCTTACCAAACAGGCCCTCAGCGAGCGCGGGGATGTCTTTATTCTCGGCGACCTGGTGCATAACAAGCGCGTCACCGATGAGCTGGAAGGCAAAGGCCTGCGCAAAGTCGATGACTATGGGGATCAGAAGGGCACGATGGTCATTCGCGCCCACGGCCTGCCGAAAGCCAAGATCCAGGAGGCCAGAGCGCAGGGCCTGGAGGTAGTGGACGCGACCTGCCCGATCGTGCTGCGCGCGCAGGAAGCTGCGCAGACGCTCGAACGCGACGGCTATCAGGTCGTCATTATCGGGGACCGGAATCATGCCGAGATCAAAGGCATTCTGGGCGCGCTGGAGCAGCCCGCACTGGTCGTCGATAACATCGAAGAGCTGCATGAGGCGAAGGCCAACTACACGCTGATGCGCAAGGTCGGCGTCATCTTTCAGACGACGCACGCCCTGGAACTCTGCAACGCGATCGTCAATGAGATGCTGATGATGTGCAAAGAGATCCGTATCATCAACACCATCTGTCGCCCGGTGCAGAACCGCCAGGACGACGCGGTCGAACTCGCCTCCAAAGTGCAGCTGATGGTGGTGGTCGGCTCTCGGACGAGCGCGAACACCGTGGAACTTGCCGCCCTCTGCCGCAACTACAATAAAAATACGGTTCAGGTGCAGAACGCCGACGAATTGGAGTACGAGATCTTCCGGGACTGCGAGGTGGTCGGGCTGGCTTCCGGCCTCTCGACGCCGGAAGATCTGGTGGAAGCGGTGCGCCAGAAAATACTGTTCTACGATGCCGAGCCGCTTGCCGCAGAAGCCGTGCTGGCGACGGCATAAGGACTCCCTCCGCTATGTCCGGCGCAGCCTCTTCCGTCCCGCGTATCTGTGTGCTGTTCGCGCTGCCGGAGGAGGCCGCGCCATTTTTGCGTCGTCAGGCGGCCGTCCCAGCATTGGGCCGCTGCACGGTTGTGGTTTCCGGGGCCGGAGCGAACAAGGCGGCCCGCGCGACAGCGAAACTGCTGGCAGACGGCCCGATCGAGTGTCTGATCGTCTGCGGATTCGGCGGCGGCCTGACCGAACAGATAACGCCGGGCAGCCTGATCGTCGCGGAGCGTGTACTCGACGCAACGGGAGAAAATGCCGAGACGCCGAAGATCTGCCGTCCGGACCGCGCAATGCTGGAGCGGGCGCAGGGGCCGCGCGGCGACCTGGTGACCGTCGGAAAAGTGCTGACGACTCCCGGCGAGAAACAGGCCCTGCATGCCCGTACACAGGCGCAGATGGTCGATATGGAGACAGCGGGCGCGGTGGCGGTGGCGGAACAGGCAGGCGTGCCGTGGCTGTCGGTGCGTGCCGCCACGGATTCTGTGGACGAACCGCTTCCCTTCGACTTCAATGCGCTTGCCGATGCCGAAGGCAATGTAGACCGAGGACGGGTGGTTATGGCTGCACTGACGCATCCCTGGAAAATACCGGCGCTGATTCGGCTCGGCAGTCATTCCGCGCTTGCCGCCAAAAACCTCACCCGCTTCCTCGAAGCCTGCCTGCGGCAGTGGCCGGACTGAACCATGCCTCATAAACCTGAAATTCGGACAATGAAAGAATTCATTCCATCGCCTGCCTTTTGTATGCCTTCTGCGGGCCATCGTTCGGACGGTTCGACCGATGGTCCGATCGTTCTGCGTTCGCTTGGTATGATCTGCCTCCTGATTTTATTCCCTCTTTCGGCCTGGACGCAGGCGCTGACTCCGGCGGCGAGTGTGGCGGCGGCGCTGCGGCAGAGTCCGCAGGTGCGCATCGCGAAGGCGGTGCGAGATGCCGCTCTGGTCGAGGCGGAGCGCGGAAAGCCCACAGCCCGGCCCACTCTGGAGGCGCGCGCTTCGGGGCTTTTGCAGGGGCCACGGGCAGTGTTTCCCCGCCCGGACGGCTCGGCTGCGACCGTGCTGCCGGAGGAGGTCGCGCGGCTGGATCTGATTTTGGAGCAGCCTCTCTATCGGGCCGGGCAGCACGCGGCGCAGGATCGGTACGGGGCCGCGCTGGGCGAGGCGGAGTGGGAATATCGGAGGGCAATGTCGGCGGTGGCAGTAGCGGCGCGCAAAGCCTACATCGACGTGCTTCGGGCGGCTGCAGGCGTTCGTGTGGCACAGGATGGCCTGGAAGCCGCGCAGCGGGTGCAGGAGCTGGTGACGCGGCAGATCGCCGCAGGAATCGCCCGGCCCATCGATGCCGGAACTGCGGCAGGGCAGGCGGCAGAGGCGCAGGTCGGCCTTACGCAGGCGGCCAGTGCGCTGAAACTGGCGCACATGAATTTCAATCGGGCGCTTGGCAGAGAGCTGAAGACGGAGGTTGCGCTGGAGCCTCTATCGGACGCGCCGAAAGCGCCGGACAGTCCGGACGCAGCGATTGCAGCCGCCTGGAAGCATCGGCCGGAACTGCAGCTGCTGGGAGAGACTTTGCGGGGCGCTCAGGCGGGCATCGCGCTGGCGAAGCTGCAGAATCAGCCGGGGCTGAACTTTCGTGGCCTGCTCAGCGAGCAGACACCGAGCGCCTTCGTGCGTGAGCACTACGCGGCCGCGATCCTCGAACTGCGCTGGCCTATTCTGGATGGCGGTAAGACCCGCCTGGACACGCAGGAAGCCAGAGCGCAGACGGCGCGTGTCGAGGCGCTGCGCGACGATGCGCGCCAGGGCGTCGCGCTCGAAGTGACGCAGTTCTGGCAGAAGATGCGGGATGCGCAGGAGAAGATCGGCTTCGCCCATATCCAGAGCGAAAGTCTGGATACGGCAGCGGCGGTGGCGGAGAAGGCTTACGAGGTCGGACGGGGTACTGTCATCGAGGTGCAGGCCGCGCAGCGGGAGGTACGCGGTGCGCGCGCACGCGAGTCACAGGCTCTCTACGATCTGCACACGGCAGCAGCCGATTTCGCGCACGCCCAAGGTGAGGACGTGCCATGACCAGTGGGAAAGCACTGCTGTTGGGGGGCGCTGCGGCGCTGGCCGTGATCGGCGCTGCAGTCTGGATGCTGCGGCCGCATGAGGCGCAGCCTATTCCGCTGACAGGCGTGGGCGCGCCTCCGCCTCCGTCTGCTAAAACCGCTTCCAGTCCTAATTCCGAGATACAGCCTGCCGCGCCTGCGAGCCTGTCGCTGCTCGGCAGCATTCAGTCCGAGGCGCAGAGCACCCTCTCGGTGCGCATGCCGGGCCGGATCGTCGCCATCGCAGCACGGGAAGGGGATGCCGTTCACGCCGGACAGATCCTTGTCTCCCTTGACGACACAGACATGCGCGGGCAGATACGGCAGGCCGAAACGGGCACACTGGCGGCGGGGGCGCAGGTGAATCGCGCCGAAAAAGGATGGGCGGCGCAGCAGGGGAAGGCGGACGGCGAGGTGCAGGCAGCACGCTCGGCGCTGGAGAGCGCCCAGAGCCACACAGAGCAGGCGGCGGCAGGCGTGGAGGCGGCGCGCAGCCAGCAGCAGACCGACGCAGAACTGGCGCAGCAGGGCGTCCGCAGGGCGGAGGAGGGAGTTGCACAGGCAAAACAGACTCTCGCCTCGCTGGAAGAACTCGCCAGGATAGGCGGCGCAGCGCGCAACGATTTGGATGGAGCACGACGGCAGGAGAAGATCTCCGAATCGGATCTCGCCTCCGCGAAGGCGCAGCTGCAGTACGCAATGGCCACAGATGCGGCGACCGGAGAGCCGATGCGTGTGGCGGCGGCCCAGCACGATCTTACGGCCGCGCAGCAGGGCGTTCAGGCGGCCCAAAAAGGGCTGACGCTTGCGGAGCAGGGGCGCAGGCAGGCGATGGCCGTGGCAGCCAGCGACGTGGATGCGATGCGGGCCGCGCTGGTGCAGGCGCAGGCAGGCACGACGACCGCACAGAGCGGTCTGGCGCAGACCCGCCTTGCGAGCCCCCTCGAAGGCGTCGTGAGCGCCGTGACCGCCCATGTCGGTGAGACGGCCCAGCCCGGTATGCCTCTGGTCACGGTCGTCTCGCTCTCCGGACTGCGCGCCGACGCCCTGGTTCCCGCGCGACAGCTAAGCCGGCTTCACCTTGGGCAGGAGGCGCAGGTCGCGGTAGACACCGATCCAGGCCATACCTATCCGGCGCGTGTCAGCGGCATCGCCCGCACCGCCGAGCCAGACGGACGCACGTTCCATGTGCAGTTCCGCCTGACCTCCCAAACCGATCTGCGGCCCGGTCAGACCGCGCGCATCAATATCCGTGTACATTGATATTTCTAGTTGATCGTCCCAACACATCTCCTGCCGCGATCTGTATACCCTTAGCAGGAGATTGGCAGGCGCTCAGAGAAACAACGACAAAGATAGCCCACAAGAATTGCTTAGGCAGATTAAAAGCATGTCCGAACAAATTTCCAATGTGAACGCTCAGTTAAGAACTTGGGAAGACCAGCACACATTGGATATCGTCGAAATTGATCGATTGAAAGCGGATAGAGCAGTGATAGAGCTTGAGATAGCAGCGTTGCGTGCCTTTGAAGGAGACAGAGGTAAAATTCATGCAGATTGTAAGCAATTAAAAAAGTGTTCAATGCACACCTTAAATATGCTGGCTCAAGCAAGGAGCCTTCCGCCTATCTTCTTGCATTTTACGCCGTTGAATGTGGGCTTAAATATGTCTACTTACGCAGCTGCAAAATGCAGTCTACTCAACAACTTGCAAACAGCGGTTTGCTTGAACACAACGGTCATGATCTTGCAAAA
>JAYTGR010000179.1:0-6742 GCA_043733205.1 Chthonomonadaceae bacterium | reverse complement strand
TCTTCTACTTCGGCGCCGGAGGCGTGCCGCGCACCATCGGCCTGAACGCTCCGCCCTATGCCGGAACGCCGCTTCTCTATACGGATGGAGCCGGCGTCGGCAAGGTGCTGCATATTCCGCAGCAGCCACCGCAGTCCATCCCGTTCCGGGCGGACTATCTCTTCGACCGGCGCGCGCTCTACTCTCAGGCGTTCGAGGAGTTCTACCGTCGTTTCGGACAGCAGTTCTACGACCCCAGACTGCACGGCGTCGACTGGCCCGCCACTCGGGCCAAGTACGCTTCCCAGCTCGACGCGGTCGCGACACCGCAGGAGTTCAGCGACCTGCTCGCCAAAATGGTCGGAGAGGTCAACTCCTCGCACTCCGAGATCACGCCGCTTGTCAAAGAGTTCGGCCCCACGCAGTACAGCCTCGGCGTCACTTTCGATCCGGCCTACAGCGGCCCCGGTCTCAAAGTGCTGATGCCCCTGCCGAAAGGACCGGCGGACAAGCCTGCCGCCCACATCGCATCCGGCGAATACATCATGGCAGTGGACGGCACGGACGTCACCTTCGACGAAGCGTTTTACGAGATGCTGCAGACGAAAGGCAATAAGACCGTCGAGCTGCTCGTCAACAGCAAGCCGACGAAAGACGGCGCGCGCACCGTCCGGATCCGCACCATCGGGCTGGGCGAGTGGGCACAACTGGATGAGACCGGCCGCCTGCGTCAGAACCGCGATCTGGTCGACAAAATCTCTGGCGGACGCCTCGCCTACATCCACGTCTCCGGGATGAATCCGGAAGCCCTCAAACAGTATCGGCGCGAGCTCTACAGCGATGCGGTCAATAAAGAGGGGCTCATTCTCGATATTCGCAGCAATGGAGGCGGCCTCAACTCCGTGGATGAGGCTATTCTGCAGTCGCTCTCGCCGCAGGTCTACGGCTATACCCAGCCTCGGGACGCGCAGCGGGAAACACTTCCGACCAAAGCCTGGACCAAACCGGTCGTGCTGCTCATCGACCAGCACTCCGCGAGCGCGGCGGAAACCTTCCCCTCCGCGTTCCGCGCCGAGAAGCTCGGGAAAATCGTCGGCGTCGCGACTCCCGGCTATCTCATCGGCACCTACGAGGCCACCCTGGCAGACGGGACGAAGTTCCGCCTGCCGACCTGGGGCTACTTCAACGAGAAGGGTCAGAACCTGGAGAACCACGGCATCGTACCGGACATTCCTGTCGAGAATACGCCGGAAGACTATGCCAAAGGCCGCGATCGTCAGCTGGAAGCGGCCATTGCGACCGCGCTCCAGTCCCTCCCGCCTCATGCCGACACCACGGCGCAAAGATAGATTACGGCGGCGACATGGAGTTTTTCGGGTTAAAGAATGAGAAGAAGGAGCGGGGCCTGCCGCGCAGCGTTCGCGTACGGCGCGGCACGGCGGACGACGAGTTTCCGACTTTCGAGGCCATGCGCCGCACCATGAACCAGGAGATGAACTGGGCGCATCACGCGCCCACCCGCCATCACCTGCGCGGCTCGGCCGATTCCAGCTTCTGGCTGGCGGAGGAGTCGGCGCTCTTCAGCACACCGAAAGTGATAGGGTATGCGCGCAGCATGGTGCGCGAAGGCGTCTGGTGTCTGAACGAGTTCTTTATGCTGCCGGGGCACCAGCGGCAGGGCATCGGGGGCGCGCTGTTAGCCGCCTGCCTCAAGGACGGAGATATGGCGGGGGCACACACCCGTCTCGTGCTGGCCTCGCACCATCCCTCCGCCGACTCGCTCTATATCCGCAAGGCAGGCTGCTTTCCACGCCTGCCCATGCTGCTCCTCGTCGGCTCGCTGCAGAAATTAACGCTGTCGGAAGCCGACGCGGCCACCGTTCGGGACACGATCCTGCCGCCCTCGGGAGCCGCCTCCAATCCAGCTTTTACCCCGCTGGAGGCGGAGCCGATCCTCCTTACCCCGGAGGTTCAGGCCGAGATCGATAACCTGGATCGTGAAATCGTCGGCTATGCCCGTCCGGCCGAACATACGTTTTGGGCCGCCACGATGGGCGGCCCCTATCGCTCGTCCCGGCTGTTTCGCCATCCGGCCCCGCCCGGTGTCAAAGGCCGCCTTGTCGGCTATGCCTATCTGGGCTATGAGACTACGGGACCAGCCCTGGCTCTGGAGCCCACCGATCTGCCCCGCATGATCTATCATGGCGTGAAGCTCTTTCAGCGTCTGCCTCAGACCACTGGCGAATTCGAGTTCCGGCCACTGGAACTCTACTTTCCCGTATGCGGCAGCAATGAAGTCATGCTCTCGTGGCTGCTCGGCTGCGGCTGGCACATCGCCTTCCAGTACCTGTTCATGTCCACGCGTCCTCTGGGCCGCTTCGACCGCTACGTCTGCCACAACCCCCTCTACTATCTTTGACCGGATCGCAGGCGATGCTCGGGGATCGGCTGGGCCAGCTGCCGCACATCGGGATGGGCGTGCAGGTAGGGTGGAACCAGCAGTGCCTGCAGGCGATCTTCGGCCAGATACTGCCCGATCGCCTCCTCCGTACGGGCTTCCGGCACACGCTGAAGATGCTGAAAGCACTGTTTGAGCTGGAAATGCGCGGCGGCGTTGTCGGGGTCGGCAGCCAGGGAGTCCTGGAAGGCGGCCACGGCGGCACGGTAGTCGCCGGACCGAAACAGGGTCAGCCCCAGATCGAACTGCAGCGCTCCGTCCTGCGGAAAGCGCAGCGTCAGCGGGCGCAGCAGATTCAAGGCGCGGTCGTACTCGCCCTGTCTGCTGTAGACCACGCCGAGATCGGCCTGCGCGGCCGGATCGCCCGGGGCGAGGCGCAGTGCGGTATCGAACTGCGCGCGCGCCGCCAGCAGTTCGGGCTCCGCCAGATAGGCGCGGCCCAGCCCTAAAAACGGCTCGGGTCGATTCGGCGCCAGCCGCTGAGCGGCCAGGAAAGCCCGCCGCGCCCGCGCGGCATCCGGGGCATCTTTCGGAGCCAGCAGACCGAGACCATATCTTACAAAACGGAAGGCGGTCTCGGTTTCCGGCGGATGCAGCGCCGGTGCGCCCGTCGGGGGCAGAACGACCTTTCCTTCTGCCAGGGTGACCGGAGAAACTGCGGATGGCAGCCCGACCCACTGCGCAAAGTCCGGCCGCAGAGGGCGAGAGCGCAGCCGGGCCTGAACCGTCAGAGGAGGCGTGAATGCCCGGGGAACCGTGAGGCGATAACGCGCGATGTCCGCGCCGCCGGACGGAATCGCGCGGCGATACGCGGTCGTCACCTGCCGCCACAGTTCATGATGCACCAGGGCCTTGCCGCTGCGATCCAGGGGAATCGACCGGTAGGCATGGGTGTCCGGCGGCAGCACAGCCTGGTCCGATGCGAGCCGCCCGCTCTCTGCGAGCACCTTTCCCCGCCCGTCGCGCAGCGTCACCTCCACCCACGCCTCTTCGATGTCCAGATAGCCTGCCGGAAACTCATGCCCGATACTTCGACTGCTCACGACGATGTCCAGCAGACAGGTATCGCCCGCATGCAGCGCCGCGCCGGCAGGCGGCGCGTCGAGCGGGGCGATCCACTCCTCCTGCTGCCCTGTTCCTGCCGACCGCCGCAGCGCGAAAATGTCGATCGTCAGGCCACGCCCAGGGACGGTGTTCCTGTTCCGATTGTTCTGCACCGCATTGGCGGACGTCGCAGTCAGCCAGCCTCCGGCAGGTGCGAAACCATGAGAAAACGTTCCGTCCGTGTGACGGGTAAAATGGCAGTCCTGACAGGTGCGCTGCGGCTCCGCCCTGAGCCCCGCCGTACGCGCCGCTCTGCCTGCAAACGGCCCGCTCTGCCAGGTTCCCCACTCGTCCGGGCCATGGACAAACTGGTAGCCGTTTTGCGGTACATTGAAACTCTGCCGATGACAGGTTCCGCAGAACTCCGAGGTGGAATGGATCTCCGGTTTGAGATAGGCGGTCTGATGCGGCGCAGGCCGCACACGCAGCAGAAAGTCGTGCATTCGGCGCTGCCAGCCCGTCTGCCGATCCGCAAAAGGATAGTTCTGCGGCAGAGACAGCGTGAAGCGCCCGTTGCCTGTCCGCGCCGAAACGTCCGTCATTGCATGGCACCCCACGCATCCGACTCCTTCGTGTGTGCCGTGAGCGGTATCCTCCAAACTAGTGTGCGCCGGTCTGCTCTCCTGCACCACGCTCAGCGGCTCGTGGCATCCCGCGCACCAGCGCGCCGCCGTCGCGCCGGACTGTGCCGTATATTCGTCTCGAACACGCCGGTAGACGGGATCGCTTGCCGACTGCCGATGCACGGAGCCCTGCCATTCAGTGAGAGCAGCCACATGGCACCCCGTCCGGCCGCAGTAGTCCGCCTCCTCTGCGCTGTGCCGGCTCCCCGCTGCCAGCCTTACACCTGCCGGGAAAAACGGGTTCTCTGCCTGCGCGGCATTGGTCGCCGTCGTGTCGCGATAGTAGGATGGCGCGTCGTAGTGAGGCAGTATCACAGCCCCCCCCAGCCCCAGAGTAGAAAAGACGAGCATCAGCAGGCAGAGAGGACGAATACGTTTCCATGCTGGGGGGTGGGTAACAGGCAGGGCATTATCGGAAGAGGCCAAGGGGTTAGCACCCCTCGCTGCGCGGCTTTGCCGGACCGTCCTTGCGGACGGAATGCCCTCTCCGACAGAGCGCTCGGCATTATCGTAGGCAGGTTTCTCTGGCCTCTGTCGGCGGTGTGCCGCCCGAGTCAGCCAATTTCCCCAGACCAGTGCAGCGAAGAAGCCGGATGCGAGGTGCGCCCACCAGACTCCCCGTGCGTGCGCCGTGCTCACCCCGCTGACTGCCGCTGCGGTGAGGACGAGGCCCGTCAGAGTGCAGACGCCGAATGCGGGCCAGAAAAGGCTCTTACGTCCTGCCGCAGAGGTTTTCCCCTTGGTCCTGACTCCGTATACCGCAATCGGTGCGATCAGCAGCAGTCCCAGGCCGATGTGGAGGAGTACGGCGACAGAGGCGGGCCAGCCCATCGCCGCATGTGCGGGACCGAGCAGATAGAGAGCAGACAGAGTCAGAAGAGCCAGGCTGGCCGTCATCGGTCGTGACGGCCCCTGGCTCTCCCGGTTCGCTGCATCCGGATGCGGTGTCTCCCGCTCCTCCATAGTCTCAGGCCTTTTCCGGCACCTCGAAGCCTTTGCGGTACTCTCGGGTCAGCAGTGCATTGGCCTGCTTGTTCCCCCGGAACTTCTCCGTATGGGGATCGAACTTCAGCTGCGGACCGAGCAGACACTTCGTCTCTTCGAGCTTGATGCCGTTGTCGGACAGATGCTGTTCGAAGCGGCCGTACGTTTCGCAGGCCTCTTTATCATCGCCGAACGCCTTGGTTTTCGGGCTGAACGGCTGCGGTGCGCCAAGCCGATAGGAGATATTGCCGAGGTGACACAGGGCGCTGGACAGGTGACCTTCCAGAATATCTCCGTTTAGATCCGATGCCTTGCGAGACCGGACCGCCTTGATGAAGTTTCCGAAATGGTCGCCTGTACCGGAGAAATCCATGATCTTGTTGTGGCTGTTGTCGAAGATCGCTGCCTTGCCGTAACTGTCTGAGAACGCCGCGTAGCCTTCGGTGCCATAGACGATATTACCGATCTTCACGCCCTCCACGCCTTCGGTTTTCAGACCGCGCACCTCAAAAGTAAGATGCGAGTCGCCGTAGTCGAAGAAGGAGAGTTCCGTATTGGGTGTCTGACCGTCATCGACATATCCGAAGCGGCCGCCCACGCTCATCACACTGTTCGGAAGCGTATTCTTGTTGAGCGCCCAGCGGGCGATATCCATCTGGTGGATGCCCTGATTGCCGAGATCGCCGCAGCCGTAGTCCCAGAACCAGTGCCAGTCGTAGTGGAACTGCCGGCGCTCGACCGGCTTTTGCGGGGCGGGACCCAGCCATAGGTCGTAGCTGACGGAGGCCGGAGGCATCTGCGGACCGTCCACTTTGCCGATACTATTGCGCGGCTTGAAACAGAGTCCGCGTGAGAGAGTGACCCTGCCCATTTTGCCGGAGTGGATGTAGTCCATCGCGTCCCGGCAGGCCTTATGGGAGCGGGACTGCGTCCCGGCCTGGCAGATGCGGTCGAGTTTGCGGGCCACTTCGACGGTGCGCCGGCCTTCCGAGACATTGTGGCTGACAGGCTTCTCGACGTAGACATCTTTGCCCTGCTGCATAGCCCAGATCGCCGCCAGCGAGTGCCAGTGGTTAGGCGTGGCGATAGAGACGGCGTCGATCTCTTTCATCGCCAGCAGCTCGCGGATGTCCTGCACCGCTTTGGGTTTGGGCTTGCCTGCCTTCTCGATGAGGTCGGAGGCTTTTGGAATGACCGCCATGTCGGCGTCGCAGAGCGCGACGATCTCGACATCGTCATGGACCAGATAGCCGCGAATATGATCCAGTCCACGCCCATGCACGCCGATGATCGCGATATGGATCTTATCGTTGGCGGCGACACGTCGGCGTGTCGTGCGGGGAGCGGCTGCCGCCTCCGTGGCGGCCAGGCCTGTCATGGCAGCCAGAAGGGACTGCTCCATAAAACGTCGGCGTGAAATGCTGTCCATAGTGATCTCTCCCTGTCAGCCGTCCGCTATTGTGACGCCACAGCGCCGCGTTCCGGCCAGAACTGTTCGTAGACTTCCTGTACTCTGCGGGCGGTGAGTTCGATGGTGAAGTGTTCGAGCACCCGCTGTCGTCCGGCGGCTCCCATGGCGGCCGCGCTTTCCGGA
>JAYTGR010000178.1:0-2389 GCA_043733205.1 Chthonomonadaceae bacterium | reverse complement strand
AAGCAGGATCGGAGATTGCAATGCGGCGCGTCGCGGGGGACGCCAGATCGTTCCAGCTGCGCAGGCGGCTGCCGACAGGCGCGATCAGAACCAGGCGATTGCCGGCAAAGTCGATGCGGCTGGACGTCTCGATGTGGCCTTCCTTCTGCAGTGCATCCATCTCTGCAGGCGAGGCTGAGCAGAAGACGTCGGCAGGCGCGCCCTGCCTTATCTGCTGCTGCAGCAGACCGGACGCTGCGAAGTTGAACCGCACCGTGGTGCGCAGATGCAGATGTGTATAGGCTGCGCCAGCCTCGGTGAGCGCGTCCGTCAGAGAAGAGGCAGCCGAGACCAGGATCTCGTCCGCCCGTGCGGACCGCACCGTCAGCAGCAGCACTATGCACAGCAGCGCCAACCCTCTCACTTTCATCGTTTCACCTTTCAGGAAGAAGAACAATGGCTGCCCATCTCTTTGCAAAAATTAAAGACAGACAGTCCGTCCCGACGGAGACAGCGGATCTGCACAGAGCGAAAAATCAACAGCCCGTCTGCTGTGGCAGGAAGAGTGCGGCGATCTCGGCCGGGAAGCGGATCGGCTTGAAGGTGGCTTTGGCGACGAGCATCTGGAGGGTCTCTCCTTCGGCCAGTTTGGTGTCGGTGCGCCAGACTTCGTACTGGATGCGGAGCAGGCTGCGCCGGATCTCGACGACACGGGTCCGCACGTCGATCTCCTCTTCGTAGAGGGCAGGCTGCAGGTAGCGTACGCGCAGTTCCAGGACGGGGAGGAGCATGCCGTCGCGTTCGATCTGGCCGTAGTCGATGCCGCGCCGGCGGCAGAACTCGCTGCGGGAGGCCTCGAACCAGACCGCATAGTTGGCATGATGCGCCACTCCCATCTGATCGGTCTCCGCATACCGCACCCGTGTCCGCCAGACGACCGTCTCTTCCGCTTGTTCCATCGTCATGTTGTGTTTCTACTCTTCCTGTCTCAGCCAGCGGCGCAGGCGGTCGAGAAGCGAGGGCTGTTCCGAAGCTGCGCCGCCTCCAATGGAAGCGCGCAGAAGGGACTCGCCTGTATCGCGGCCTTTTGTTCCGTCGGCGGCTCGGAGCAGCTCTGCGCGCTCGGCCGTATCGTCGCGCAGACTGGCGCGCCCGAGCATGATATAGTCCTGTACCTGTTTTATGCCGGCGTAGAGCGCGGCCTGCTCCGGATCGCGCGCTATGCGCTCGCACCAGCCCGGTATATCGGAGAGGCGACTGAACTTCGTCAGACGCCACACCTCGAAGAAGGGGAGGCAGCTCTGTACGGTGCGCACCGTTTCCAGGATCAGCCAGCGCTGATACCCGCTCCAGTCTTCGATGCTCAATACCTCTCTTAACAGAAGGTCTGCTCTCGCTAGAATCATGTGACGCGCCGTTTCCCGCCAGAGGGATGGCAGATCTGGATTATCGTTCTGCATGTGGTAACAGCAGCGCAGCAGGGCGGGAGCGCCGATCTGCCGCACCGCCTGCAAAGCGTCCTGGCCCAGGCGGGGATGCGCGGTCAATCGTACCAGATCTACCGTAGCGCGTGCATCGCGCAGAGTGCCGAGCGAGTGGATCGCCGCGCGTTTGACGCTGAGAGTAGGATCTGACAGCCGCGCGATCAAGGGCTCGACCGCGTCGAGATTCCCAATATTCCCAAGGGCGACTGCTGCGTTGCGGCGGACCTTCCAGCTGCCGTCCTGCAGCGCCCACAGCAGGGGATCCAGCGCTTCGCGAATGCCTTTGCGGCCCAGCCAGAGGGCGGCCTCCTTGCGGGCTTTTACATCCTCCGACCGCAGCGCCGCAAGACGCTGCTCCGTCTTATTTCCGGAAGCCATACAGGAGGGTCCTTCTTAATCTAAACTGCCTGCCGATGCCATCGTAAATCATAGCACAAGCAGGGCTTCGGGTCAAACGCGGGAGCCTGCCTGACCATAGGAGCAGGCTGCAGACTGCCCATTTGTACGACCCAAACAGGTAGACGTGTGTTACGCACTCCGGGAAACTTCTGCGGTTCAACATGCGTAGATTATGATATACTGAGTGAGAAATTCGTTCTCTCCCTTTGGCTTCAGGAACGATTTTCGCCCGGCACCCGGCCCTGCAAGGAGATTCCGATGCGACGAGACCGTGATCGACGCGACAACGCCGACGAATTTGGCGGCGACCGCGCCAACAATAACAACCCTGCTCCCAATGATGAACCCGCTGCATCCTCTGAAATGCAGCTTCGGGCACTATGGCTCCTTGATGAAATTATCCGTATGACGCCCCGGAACGATGTGCGTCTGGGCTATTTGACGGCGCTGCGCGAACAGATCGAGACCGACGAGGCCATGATGGATGAGGCCAAGAAAGTCATCGCCGAGTTCGAAGAGGCTTACGC
>JAYTGR010000177.1:0-2391 GCA_043733205.1 Chthonomonadaceae bacterium | reverse complement strand
CGGCCACACGCAGGCTCTCGCTGGTCACGATGCCGCCGAGCGAGATGACCGCGATGTCGGTCGTCCCTCCGCCAATGTCCACGACCATATTGCCGCCGGGAGTGGAGATCGGCAGGCCCGCGCCGATGGCCGCTGCCATCGGCTCCTCGATCGTATGGGCTTCGCTGGCGCCCGCTTCCAGCGCGGCCTGAATCACCGCGCGCCGTTCGACACTGGTGACCTGCGAAGGCACACAGATCAGAACGCGCGGCTTGAAGATACGTTTGCGCCCCACGACCTTCACGAAGATATAGGCGAGCATCTTCCGCGTGGTCGTGTAGTCGGCGATCACGCCGTCGCTCATGGGCCGCACCGCCACGATGTGGCCGGGCGTTCGGCCCAGCATGAGGCTGGCCTCTTCGCCGACCGCCAGGACCGCTTTGGTCTTGGTCGAAATCGCAACCACGGAGGGCTCGCGGAGCACGATGCCCTTTCCACGCATATAGACGAGAATGTTGGCCGTACCGAGGTCCACACCGAGTTCGGGAATTAGGCTGAACACACGTGCAGCCCTCCCGTCGCGCTGTTTCCGCCACTACGGGAGATCCGCGCCCCCAGGCTTCTTAATTTCGGCACGATGTCCTCATAACCCCGGTCCAGGTGATGCAGGTTGTCGATGACAGTCTCGCCTTCTGCGGCCAGGCCCGCGACCAGAACCGCGGCTCCGGCCCGCAGGTCCGTACAGCTGACCGCCGCGCCGGTGAGGCGCTCGACCCCGCGCACGATCGCGGAACGGCCCTCAACCAGAATGTTTGCGCCCATCTTTTCCAGTTCTGTAGTGTAACGGAAACGGTTTTCGTAGACGGTTTCCGTCACGACCGAACAGCCGTCTCCGAGGGAGAGCAGTGCGACGAACGGCTGCTGCATATCGGTCGGAAATCCGGGGTGGGGCATCGTCTTGATGTCGGTGGGCAGGATCTTACCGACCCGCCGCACATGCATCGTGTCTTCCGTGGTCACGACTTCGATACCGGCGTCGTTCAGCTTGGCCAGCACCAGCCGGCAGTGGTCGGGCATGCAGTTGGTGATCATCACGTCGCCGCCGGTGATGGCTGCGGCCAGCGCGTAGGTGCCCGCCTGCAGGCGGTCGGAGATGACACGGTACTCGATCGGATGCAGCTCCTCGACGCCTTCGATGGTGATGACGGCCGTGCCGGCGCCGCTGATCTTCGCGCCGCAGGCGTTGAGGAAAGCGGCCAGGCTGACGATCTCCGGCTCCGCCGCGCAGTTCTCGATGACCGTCTGGCCCTGGGCCCGGCAGGCTGCGATCATCAGGTGCTGTGTCGCGCCGGCGCTCGGGAACTCCAGAGAGATGTTTGCGCCGATGAAGCGCTTGACAGTCGCTTCGTAGATGCCGTGTTCGAGGTGCAGCCGGCAGCCCAGCTCTTCCAGGCCGCGGACATGATAGTTGACGGGCCGTGCGCCGATGTCGCAGCCACCGGGCATGGCGACACGGGCGTGTCCGAAACGCACCAGCAGCGCGCCGAGGACGTTGAACGAGGCCCGCATTTTCTGCACCAGATGGAGCGGGGTGTCGGAGGTCGTCAGGTGCGTCGCGTCGATCTCAAGCGCGCCGTCCGGCCGGAAGCCGCATTTCGCGCCGAGGTGGGAGAAGATCTCCATCAGGGTGTAGACATCGCTCAGACGCGGCACATTGTGCAGAACGGTCTTCCCCGGCACGAGCAGGGTGCCGGCCAGAATAGCCAGAGTATCGTTTTTACTTCCGCCGACCGCAACGGTTCCCCGTAGCGGCTGCCCGCCGAGAAGATAGATTTTATCCAAGAGAACTTGCCTTCCTGCTCCGGTTATATAGATTGTATAATTGCTGCGTGCTAATAACTGCTTGCAACGCTTTGTAACACGATAGTGAGTCCGCTTGTAGTATACAGATTATCGGGCGGCACTGTCAATGAGCAGACAAAAATCTATGCGGCGCTGGGAATGGGCGAAAAAAAATGAGTCAGGCCGGATTTTCGCAGTGGGTATCCGGAATCCGGCAGCTGTCGGGCCGGATTCCAGCGGGCGTCCGGTATACTGGTTGAGGCAGCGCAGCAGGGCGCAAAAGGCGGCATCGGCCCTCTGCCCGGACATTCGGAAGGAGAATTTTGTACGCATCATGAACGGAAACGTCTTACATTTGAACTATATCCAGGCGGTGCTGTTAGGGCTGCTGCAGGGACTGACGGAGTTTCTGCCGGTCAGCAGTACGGCCCACATGGCAGTGGCATCGCGTCTGCTCTTCAAACAGGACGTGGGGGCGGCGTTTTCGGCCGTGGTACAGCTGGGGCCGATCGTGGCGATCATCGCCTATTTCCGGGCCGATCTGATCCGTTATGTCCAGGGGATCTTCCG
>JAYTGR010000176.1:0-2391 GCA_043733205.1 Chthonomonadaceae bacterium | reverse complement strand
GCCGCTCCGTGATGCCGATGCTGGCGACTTCCGGGTCGATGTAGGTACACCGTGGCACGACACGATGGTCGAACGGTTCCGGACGATCGGTGAAGGCGTTGGTGGCGACCAGTTTGCCCTCATAGCTCGCAACATGGGTGAAGAGGTAGCCGCCGCTGATGTCGCCTGCCGCCCAGATATGCGGAACGTTGGTGCCGAGATAGCGGTTGACATGGATGCAGCGTTTTTCGAACTCGATGCCTGCCGCTTCGACGTTCAGGCCTTCGACGGCCGCATCCCGCCCAATGGCGACCAGCAGTTCGTCGCAGTCGATCGTTTCGATGCCGCCTTTATGCCGGACACGCAGGCTCTTGATGCCGTTCTGATGCGAAACCTGCTCGACGTAGCAGCCTGTCAGGATCCGGATGCCTTCGGAGATCAGGAAGCTTGCGGCAAGAGCGGCCACCTCTTCGTCTTCTCGCGGCAGGATGTTGGGGTCTTTGGCCAGCACGGTGACCTGGGAGCCGAAGCGCCGAAAGACCTGTGCGAACTCCAGACCGATCGGCCCCGCCCCCAGCACGACCATGTGCTTGGGCAGACGCGGCAGATCGACCGCTTCGCGGTTGGTGATGTAGCCCGCGTCTGCCAGACCGGGAATATTAGGAATCTTCGGCACAGTCCCGGTGGCGATGACGATCTGCTTGCCGCGGATCACTTCGCTGCCGATCCGTACCTCGTTCGGGCTTTCGAAGCTGGCGCGCTGTTTGTAGAAGACCGCACCGAGTTTCGAGAGGCCGCCATCGTCCGGCCCCTCGCCTGCGACCTTCTTCAGAACGGCTTCTTTGTAGGCCATCGCTCCTGCGTAGTCCTCTTTTTTGATCTCGACATGAATGCCGAACTCCTGCGACCGGCGCACCAGCTGCCAGACCTGCGCGGCGCGCACCATCGCCTTGGTCGGCACACAGCCGGCCCAGAAGCATTCGCCGCCCAGTTCCCGCTCTTCCGCCAGCGCCACCGTGCGCCCGAGGCGCGCAGCCGTGCGCGCCGCCTTCAGTCCGGCGGAACCGCCGCCGATCACAACCAGATCGAACTCCTGCACTTCTTCTCCTTCTTATTTCAGGGACCAGTTCCTTCTTATTTCAGGGACCAGTGTCCGGTGCGATCAGCGCTCTTCCGGCAGCTTCGCCGCCGCACCGAGGATTTGCGCCAGTTCCGGCAGCAGCGTTCTGAACGCCCTGTCCCAGTAGGGCCAGGTATGCTGGCCGGGCAGCTCGCGATAGGAACAGGGATACCCGACAAAATTCAGATGATCCACAAAGCGGCGGTTCGACGTCAGCAGACTGTCCTCTGTGCCGCAGTCGAGATAGAGGCGCGGCCGCTCGGTCGGCCAGCGGCACAGCGCCTGTTCGACCAGCCAGAACGGGTTTTCGCGATGCCGCAGCGCGCGGTCCGTTTCCGGGTCGCCAAAGACAGGATGCGCGCTCGCCGTCTGCATCTTCTCGAAAGCGCCGCTGTGGCTGAACGCGATCGGGAACAGGTGCGGGTATTTGAGCGCGATCTTGACCGCCCCATACCCGCCCATCGAGAGCCCGCCGATTCCCCAGCCGCGTCCCGGAGGGACCAGCGAGAAAGCCGACTGCAGATGGCGAACGAAGTCCTGAGTAATATCGTCCTCGCGGCGCTCCCCCCCACCAGCGGCATTGGTGTACCAGCCCGCGCCGCCGTCGGGGCAGGCCACGATCAGATCGTAAGCTGCGGCATAACGTGCAAGGCGGGTATAGGCCGTCCAGCCTTTATAGTCGCTGGCCATTCCGTGCAGCAGCACAAGCACAGGATATGCCCGCTCCGGGCTGTAGCCGTACGGCAGCAGATAGGCATAAGGCTGTTCCCGATCGAGTGCCTGCGAAAAATAGGTGCCGATACGGACGGGCAAAGGCACGGGTCGGCCCGCCGTGTCCACCGGATAGTGCGTCATTTCCTCGTCTCCTGAAGAGTTGCAAACAGTGGCGGCATCGGCTATAATACGTTCTGTGAAGACCATCTCTCTGCACAATCAGTCTACCTCACAAACTCCTTCCGACAGCGAACCGACTCAGACGCTGCCCGATCCCAGCCTGACACAGCGCATCGCCTGGACCCCGCTCAGCACCCCTCCCCGCCTGACGGTAACGCCCGGCGGCGGCCCCCAGCCGGATATCCGCGCCCGGCGCGATCTGCTGCGGGGCATAGCGGCGCTCCTGCTGACGCTGTTTGTGTTCTGGCGTCTGCCGCTGTCACACTCCCACGCAAAGCTTTCCGCTGTCGCTCCGCACATCGCTTCTCCGCTGGCTCAGCGCCCTGCTCCGGTGTTCGAACGGCTGCCTGCCCCTCTCTATCGCAGCCGCATCGGGTCCGACGCACAAGTCCGCGTCT
>JAYTGR010000175.1:0-2394 GCA_043733205.1 Chthonomonadaceae bacterium | reverse complement strand
CCATAAGGGAGGACTGGCAGCCTGATTCTTTCGCGTTCGAACTTTTTCACGCCAGCCCCAGCCCCATTGATGGGGCTTACCAAAGACAGACCGCTCCTTTAGCGGGAATCTTGCGGGGCGGCAGAGCTTGTCTAAGAAGTCTTTCCCTAAGGGACAAGATAAGGCGTCGGAGAGGGACGGCGGGGTTTAGGTCACCCGCTCACGCCCCCCCGTCCGGTTTGTCGCTCTTATGGGCCTGGTAGTAGCGATAAGTCACCCGCTGGACAAACTGGGCGGGACCCTGGCGGTCACGTTCCCAGCGGGCATCCGGGGTCAGGTGCGGGCTGACCAGCGCTTCGGTCTGCAGGTACCAGGGATCTTCCGTGACCACACAGCGCAGTCGGGAATCGCCGGTATGGCCCCACGCTTCGAGGCGATGTTCGTACTCGTTGCGGACGAAGCCCTGCTGCCAGAGAGTACGAATCCGAACGGCGCGGACCTCTCCGACCAGCACGTCTCCGGAGCGCACCGTGCGGCTCTCGTTGAGGCGCAGATGCAGCAGCGGCAGCTGCACGGTAAAGCCCTCGGGCTGGCGCGAGTAGTCGAAGCTGACCTTACCGAGCGCACGGGTTACCGGCCCCGGCCGGAACTGCACCATGATCCCGGCATATTCGTGTTCGCTGTGTTTGTTCTCGTAGAGCAGCCCGACATTGAACTCGCCGAGCTGTTTGCCGAGATAGACGTTTCCGCCGAGTTCGCCGCTCCGCCCAAGAGGTTCATGGCGGACGGCCAGCGCTCCCAGACGGCTTTCGAAGTGCCAGGTGCGCGCGAAATCGTGGCGATAGAACCCATAAGCCTCGATGATGCGGCCTTCGGTCGTGTCGCCGTCGAGAAAGCCGCTCGCCCGCGCACTGGCGTGGACGCCAAACCCGGTATTGAGCGCGGCTTCTCCGACCAGCACGGCGCTGCGATAGTCGGTTTCGGGGCCGCCCCGCAGATCGCCGTATCCGGGCACCTGATCGAACTGCGCGATCGCGTCCGGATAGGGGAAATGCAGATAACGCACCCGTCCCAGCCGCAGACTGGCGCCGCCCTGCCAATTCTTCCCCCGATAGCGCTGAAAGCCCTCCAGATAGATCTCATCGGAGTAAACTTCGAACGCCTTCACTTCGCCTTCGCGCCGCCGGAAATCGGCGCGCACACGAACACCGGGCAGCAGATCGACCGCGCCGCCAAAGATAAAGTTGCGCAGATCGAAACGATTCGGCCAGAACTTCACCCCAACGGAGGCGTCGAAGATCCCGCGGCCCGTCCCGATAAAATCGGAATGCCAGCCGAGCCTATCCGCTTCCGACAGACCGAGCGGGTTTACCAGTCGCTCCTGCGTCGTCGTGGACGGCAGAGGCAGATCGGGCGGATTATCGGCGGACTGCGCAAAAGCCGGCGTCAGCGCAATCGCCCCAAACAGTGAAAGGGCGATCCGGGTTGTGAAAGCGGTTCGCGAACGACGCTGCGCCATGCAGTATTTCTCCTTAAACGTCTGTAGAGTAAGCGGTATTTCGCGATACACCAGGCCAATGCCTGCTTCCATAGCGAGAGAGCCAAGGTTATTCAGTTTCCGCCAAAGAGCCGGTTCCGAGTCCGCGCAGGCGGACCTTTGGCCGCTGGCCCCAAGCGAAGGACTTTAGTCCATCGTGCCACGCGAACGCTCACAAAGGAAAACTGAATAACCCATAGCAGGGGAGCAGGTTAGGAACGCGCGGCGGGTTCGACATCATGGGTGGGCAGCAGAGGGGCGGGAGACTGCGCCTCCGTCTCGGGTTCCGCTTCGTCGAAGGCGTTCGGAGCGGGCGAGGCGACTGCGTTGTGCAGCAGGCGCACTTTGGTGATGCGGCGCCCGTCGGAAGCCTCGACGATAAACTCCAGATTCTGCCATCCCACCTTTTCGCCGCGCTCGGCCTGATGCCCCAGCAGTCCGAACACAAAGCCGCCGATCGTGTCCGCTTCATCCTCTGGCAGTTCGAGGCCCATACGGTCGTTAACCTCGCGCAGGCCCATTTTGCCGTTCAGGATCGTGGTAAAGCGGTCGATCACCTGGACCATCGCCTCCTCCTGATCGTACTCGTCCTGGATCTCACCGACGATCTCCTCCAGCAGGTCTTCGATCGTGACCAGACCGGAGGTGACGCCGTACTCGTCCCGAACGATGGCCAGCGGCTGTTTGCTGCGCTGAAACTCCGCCAGCAGATCGTCGATCTTCTTGGTCTCCGGAATAAAGTAGGGCGGACGCATGACGCTGCGGATGGAGGTGTTGTTGCGCATGGTGTCGAGCGGCAGCGAGAGCAGGTCTTTGGCGTGGACGATGCCGACGATGCTGTCGAGATCGTCTTCGTAGACAGGGATGCGCGAATGGCC
>JAYTGR010000174.1:0-6761 GCA_043733205.1 Chthonomonadaceae bacterium | reverse complement strand
TCTATGCGCCGGTCTCGCTGGCTATGATAGTCCTGGCACGCGATCGGCTTCACGCCTCCGCCCGCGTTATCGGCCTGATCTTCAGCCTTTCGGCAGTGGGAGGACTGATAGGCGCATGGCTCGCCCCGCACGTAAAGACGCGTCTGCCGTTCGGAGCCGTTATCATCGGCACAATCGCGGTGCAGGCGCTGGTAACGCCGTTCGTAGGACTGGCGACATCCGCCGCTATGATGATCTGCGGCTGGGCGCTCGCGTTTATGCTCGATCCGATCTTCTCCATGGCCTCGACTTCCTATCGCTTTGCCGTCACACCCGACGAGATGCGGGGACGTGTGCATTCGATCTATCGGCTGGGCGGTTATGGCGCAGAGCCCTTCGGGACGGCGCTCGGCGGACTGCTGCTGGGCACGATCGGACCGCGCACCGAGATCCTGATCGCTGCTGCAGGCGTCGGCCTCTGCGCGGCCGCCGTCAGCCTGACACAGATTAGGAAAACGCCCTGGCCCGACTTCGAGCACGCGCCGCGCCCGCATTCCCCTTTTCACCCTCCTGGTCTGCATCATCGGCATGGGCACAAACACTGAAACAGACTGTGCTCTTTGCTGCAGCGCTGTGAATGCGGCGGACTGCATCGTGCATCGCATCCTCGTCTCTTCCAGGCGGAACCGTCACTTGAGTTTGGGATACCACGCTTTTGTCTGAGACAGCGCCCATTCCGCCGTTTTGTCTCCATGGCAGAGGTTACAGCTATTAGGAGCGCTTTTGCCGCCTGCGTCCGGCCTGCCGAGTGAGACGGCGGGAGAGACGAAATTGAATGTGTGGTCCCTCGATTCCGCTCCCACGGAGTTTTCACCGGTTTTGGGCATATGGCAGCCGATACACTGGCTGCCCGCACCGGTGGCGGCGTGGTGCGTATGCTCTGAAATCGTTTTGAAGTTCGGTCCGACGGTTTTCCCTGGGCCGTGGCAGGAGAGGCACAGCGCGTTGGTCGCCGCCGATTTGGCTGTCATCGAGAGATGGCGGGAGCCGTGCGAATCGTGGCAGTTGGAACACTGAAGCCCATTAGCATGCATGACACTGTGCGCAAAAGTATTGCCCTGGACCCGATTTTTGTGCGCGGTTCCGTTGCCCCAGAACTCTGAAGTCTGTTTCCCCGCCTCCGGCTCGAAACCGTGCCAGTAGTCCGAGAGTTTCTTCCCGGGCTGGTAGCCGACCGCCCAGGCGTACTCGTTCCCCCCAGGTCTGCCCGCTTGATGGCAGGCAAGGCAGACCTCCATCGAGCGCTCCGTGCTCAGCCGCGCCGGATTGACGATGTTGTCGGCGGCAGGCCTGGCAGCGTGGGCCTTACCGGGACCATGGCAGCTTTCGCAGGTGATGTTCTGTTCCGTCCAGGTCTGCGAACCTATGTCCACGCCGGTGCTGTGGCAGCCCGCGCAGAGTTTGAAGTTGGAGCGTGTCTTCCAGTCCGGATGCTGCGGATACCACCAGTCGGCCCTGCCCGTGTACGGCTGCCATTTCTGTTCTTTGATGCTCCACTGACCGGGGAAAACGACCTCCTGTCCGTTGACGACGCCGATGAAACGCTGTTTCCAGCGATGCCCGATGACCCATTTCACGTCCTTGAGCTCGAACGGGCGACTGGGATCGGCCCTGGTGAAATCGGCGAGGATCGTCCTGTTCGGCCCTGCGGCAATTGCAGGCCGAATCATCTTGTTATGAGCGCTCTCTTTCCAGCTCTCGTAGTAGTCTTTATGGCAGGCCGCGCACTTCTGCGAGCCGAGGTACTGGCTCTGATCGAGGTGCGGAAGGGCCGGATCCGCCGGCAGCGCCTGGCTCAGTCCCATGAACCGAGGCCCCGCAAAAACGGCGATAATGAGACACAGTGTGCTGATGAACAGAATGCGTTTCATATGACTGCTCCTGCTTTCGGAGAACGGACGCTGAAGACGCCCCTGGTTCTCGATGCCATTATAACGGCGCAGAAAAGATAGTGTCAAGGATAACAAGGTAATAAACTTGTTTTGCGCTGCCAAAGGCATTGACAACAGGCGGACCAGATTGCTATAATGCGAACCAGTTACAAACCAGTTGGCAAAGGAGAGAGCCATGCACTTGTCCTGTCTGGAACATCGGCTGACGGAAAGCGAGCAGCGGGCCTTCAGCGAAACCGGTCTGCTGATGGTAGAAAACGCCCTTTCACCGGATCAGGTCGCCGCGCTGACAGATGCTTCCGACCGTCTCTATGCGCAAAAGCTTGCGGAGGGTCATGAGGCGAATAAGGCGCTCTTCTACCCCAATTTTATTCCCGACGATTCTCTGTTCGCCGATCTGGTCGACTATGACAAAATTCTGCCGAAAGTGTGGGGTCTGCTGGGCTGGAACATCTACCTGTACCACGCGCATCTGATCGTGACGCCGCCTTCCGGGCAGGCGCAGGACGAGAAGACGTTTGGCTGGCACCAGGACAGCGGACGGGTCAACCAGGAGATCGAGAGCCATCCGCGCCCGCGTCTGTCCCTGAAAGTGGCCTATTTTCTCTCGGATACGAGCGAGCCCGGAAGAGGCAACTTCTGGGTCGTGCCCGGAAGCCATCTCGACGACACGCAGGAGCGCTCGTCCGATGGGATCGGTCAGCCGAAAGGGGCGGTTCCGGTGCTGGCAAAGCCCGGCACGGCTGTGTTCTTCGACCGCCGCCTCTGGCATTCGGCCAGTCCGAACTGGTCGGACGTCACCCGAAAGGTGCTGTTCTACGGTTACGGCTATCGCTGGATCCGAACCAAGGACGATATGACGGTGCAGAGTCTCTGGGAAGAGAGCGATCCCATTCGCAAACAGATGCTCGGCTGGGGCGTGAACGCCAACGGCTTCTACTCGCCCTCCGACGCGGATGTGCCTCTGCGCGTCTGGCTGCGCGAACACAGTCCTCTTGAGGCGAAGTGAACCGACAAGCATTGCATCGGCTGAAGCGCCCCCCCGCAGGCGGGCAAAGGACAAACAAGATCATGAAAGTACTGGTGACGGGAGCAGCAGGCAACGCCGGTCAGGCGACATGCCGGGCGCTGGCGGCGATAGGCGCGGAGATTCGAATGGCGGATGTCATGCCGCCGCCTGCGGAATATGCCGGTTTTGGAGAGTTCGTTCGCTGCGATACGCGCACTCCGGACGATGCGCGCCGGGCGGTGCAGGGCATGGATGCCGTGATCCATCTGGCTGCGTGGCACTGCGCCCATCAGCCGCCGGTGAGCGATGCCACCCTCTTCGCCGTGAATGTGGACGGCACTTTCAACGTGTTCGAGGCATGCCGTGAACAGAAAGTGCAGGCGGTGGTCTATGCCTCTTCCATGGCGTACGGCTGGGGATCGGTCTACGGAGTCACCAAAGTGATCGGGGAGGATCTCTGCCGGACGCTGCGAGAGACGTCCGGTGCGTCCGTCGCCATGCTGCGCTATCACGACTTCGTGCCGAAGCCCTATCTCGCCTTCGGCGCGAAACTGCTTTACAACGGCGTGGACCGCCGCGATGTGGCCGCCGCGACGGTGGCGGCGCTGCAGGCGGGTATGGACAAGCGCATCGGACTGTTTCGCACGATCGTGCATACCGACCATCATCTGCCGGCAGAGGTGCGCGCCGACTTTCGGAGGCACGGCCCGGACTGGTGTGAGACACAGGTTCCCGGCGCGGCGGCTCTGCTGACAAAATATGCGACTGCGCTGCCGGAACAGGTGGAACAGCACGATATGTCGGAAGCAAAGACCCTGCTCGGCTGGGAGCCGAAGGTCGGCTTCGTGCAGTTTTTGGAAGATCTGAAGGCGCGGGAGGAACGCGGCGAGAACATGAGCGCGCTCTGGACGCCGTCCGATTTGTCCGCAGTCACGGAGCCGGGAAAGAGATCCTGAGGCGTCTCTCGATCACCAGAGCGGCGCGTGGGGTCCGTCGCGTCGCTATGGGGTAAGGATGAGCATGTGAGCAGCAAAAGTTCGGATTCGGCAGGGCGTCTGCGTGCTTTTCTCCGGGAAGGAGGACTGCGTGTCGGCGACAGACTTCCGGGAGAGCGGGAACTGGCGGATCGCCTTGGCCTGGGCCGCACCGCACTAAGGCCGCTGCTCGAAGCGCTGGAGAATGAAGGGGTGCTGGAGCGCCGGCCCCAGTCGGGCACGTTCCTGGCCCGTGTGCCGGTTCCGGGCGCATCCGGCGTCACGGTCGCTCTGATCGCGCCGTTTCGCGGGATGGGCCAGCCCGAAGACGCGATGAACGTGCAGTGGCTCTATCGGGTCGTCTCCGCCTTCGAGCGCACTGCGGTGCCCGCCGGGGCGCGTGTGCTGCTGCTGGATCAGTCTCCCCGCATTCCCGACGCCTGTTCCATCAAGGATCTGGCGCTGGAGGCTGCGGCTGCCGGCGTTCAGGCGGCCGTTCTGCTGCATCCCTTCGGCGGCCGCGCTAAGATCGCGCATGCGCTCGCTCTGCTCCACGATCGGGGCATCCATTCCGTCGTCGTCTCCTCCCGCACCTATCCTGGCCTGGCCAGCCAGGTCTACTTCGATTCGGGCTGGGGGGCCTACCTCGCGACGCGGTTTCTGATTCGGCAGGGGCATCGGCGGATCGGCTTCGCGGGCGCGCCGAGCGGCCACGAGTGGGTGCAGGACCGGCTTGCCGGCTATCGCACCGCGCTGGAAGCTGCGGAGATTACGGAGGAAGCGGACTGGGTCTGTCTGCCGGAGGAGGGGGAGCGGCTCGCCACTGCCGCAGACGGAACGGCAGCCTGGAACCGCTGGCGCGCCCTGCCTGCGCATCGGCGCCCTACTGCGGTCGCAGCTGTGAACGACGCTGTCGCGCTCGGAATCCTGCAGGCGGCACAGCGGGACGGGATCGCGGTCCCCGCCGCGCTGTCGGTGATCGGCTTCGACAACGATCCTGCCGCCCTGCTGGCCGGACTGACCACCCTGGAAAGGCCCACAGAGACGCTCGGAGAGACTGTGGCCCAGGTCACGCTGGAACAGCTCGCCCGTGGGCCGGACGCCGCAACGGTCTCGCTGCGTCTGCGGCCGGTTTTAATAGAACGCGGCTCTGTCTGCCCGCCGCCCATCGACACAAATCGATAATCGAAACTCAACGATCGACACTTACTATGGAGGCATTGCATGACACTCGTGAAAAAGACATTGGGCCGCACGGGCCTGGAAGTGACGCAGCTTGGCTACGGCGCGATGGAGGTGCGGGGTTCCCGCATCTGGGGCGGCCGGCCGGTCACGGAAGAGCAGGCCGACACCATTCTGAATGCGGTCCTGAACGCTGGGATAAATTTCATCGACACGAGCAACGATTATGGGCGCAGTGAAGAGTTCATCGGGAAGTGTCTCGCCTCGCGCCGCAGCGAATACATCCTGGCGACCAAGTGCGGCTGCACCGTCGTGCATAAGGACGCCAATACGGACGACACCCCCCATGTATGGACCCGTGAGAATCTGTTCCGAGGTCTGCACGAGAGCCTGGAGCGGATGAAGACCGACTATGTCGATGTCATGCAGCTCCACAATCCGAGCGTTGAGCAGGTCGAGCAGGGCGATCTGGTCGCGGCGCTGCAGGAGATGAAGCAGCAGGGCAAGGTGCGCTGGATCGGCTGCTCCTCCACACTGCCGCACATCGCCACTTATATCCAGTGGGGCGTCTTCGACACCTATCAGATTCCCTATTCCGGTCTGGAGCGCGTGCATGAGGACGTCATTACTCAGGCGGCGGCCGCAGGAGCAGGCATCATCGATCGCGGCGGCGTGGCCCGTGGCGAGCCCAATGCGGGTCTCGGCAGCCAGGACCGCTGGAGCAAGTTCGACGCGGCCAAACTCGATGAACTGCGGGCAGAGGGCGAGTCGCGCACGGCGTTCCTGCTGCGCTTCCTGATCTCGCATCCGCACATCCATACCACCATCGTCGGCACGCTGCACCCGGCGCACCTTCAGGAAAATATCTCCATCGCCGCGCGCGGCCCGCTCTCTGCCGAGGTCTACGCGGAGGCAAAACAGCGCCTGGACTCCGTCGACGAAAAACCTGCCGCTTAGCCTCCTCGTATTATGAACCGATAAACGGGCAGGGACAAGAGGTTGCTGCCCGCCAGAAAAAGACGCCTTCTTTTCCCAAGAGGGATGCCCGCGCCTGCCGTGCAGACGGCGAAATCATACGTTTGCGGCGATTTGGAAGTGAAGGTTCTGGATAATGCCGACGACATTTCCGAACGGGTCGATCACGGAGCCCACCATAATACCGTCGCCTACGTCCTGAACTCCTTCGTGCTCTGTCGCGCCTGCTGCCAGCAGGCGCGCCATCGCGGCGGCCGCGTCCGGCACTCCCCAATACGTCACGACCCCGACAGATTTCGGGGCCGTGTCTATCTCCTCGATAGGCTGAAGGCCCAGCTCGAACCCGCCGACATTGAAGCCGATATAGAAAGACTCATCGAAATAGGGGGCTTTTCCTAAGAGACCTGCATACCATGCTTTCGCCTGGTTCATGTCGCTCACATGGTAGATGACCGTACGCAGTCCTTCAAACATGGTGTTCCTCCTGAAGAAACAGGGTCCAGCACGATCCTTACCCTGAATTTTTGCTGGGGCAATTACGTTTACTGCTAGAGAGGACGTCCGCTCGTCCCGAATCGTTCCGTCTATCGTCCGAATGGCAATTCCGATGATTTTAAGATAGACTGAGATGGTACGCGGGAAGGGACCGAAGAAAAGGGAGGCCGATCGTGATGCGTTGGTTTCTGCTGA
>JAYTGR010000173.1:0-6763 GCA_043733205.1 Chthonomonadaceae bacterium | reverse complement strand
ACATCTGCAGTCTCTGCTCCAGCGCCGGATTGCCGGGATAGATGTACTGGAGCAGCTGGACGCGATGGAACTGGGTCTTATTGGTCAGGCAGGTGCCCAGAATCGCGATGCCGAACGAGCCGCCCAGCTGGCGCGCCAGATTGATCAGGCCGGAGGCCTGCTGCGCGATCCGGGGATCGATATTGCCATAAGCGGCATTGTTGATGGGCGTAAACAGGAATCCCAGACCGAAGCCACGCAGCAGCAGAGCGATCCGCACATCGGGCTCGCCAGCAGATGTCGTCAGGTGGCCCATCGTCCACATCGACAGAAAGAAGATGAGGCAGCCGAAAAGGATCAACAGCCGCGGATCGACCAGAGCTTTGGGGCCGTTCAGCAACAGCCCGCAGATCAGGACGCTGACGCCGGTGGCGATGCCGCCCGGCAGCAGCAGCAGCCCTGTGGTCGTTGGGGAGAAGCCGAGCAGGCTCTGAGCGAACAGCGGAAACAGATAGGTGCCTCCATACAGACCGAAGCCCAGGGAGATGAAAAGAAAGATCGCGGAGGCTAAGTCTCTGTTTTTGAGCACCCGGAAGTTCACGACCGGAGCCTTGTTCCGTGGGGAGAGCTCCCACCAGAGCATGGCCGCCAGGCTGATCCCTGCGACGATGGCGAGGCGTGTAATCAGAGGATCGTTGAACCAGTCGTCTCTCTGCCCCTCTTCCAGCACATACTGCAGGCAGGAGAGGCCGACGCCCAGCAGTGCGATGCCGAGAAAGTCTACTTTCCCGGAACTGCGGTGCATCTCCGGCGGATCTTTCAAAAACGTCGTCACCAGAAAGAAGGAGAGGATCCCGATCGGAACATTGATGAAGAAACACCAGTTCCAGGTGTAGTTGTCCGTGATCCACCCGCCGAGCGTCGGTCCCAGCGTTGGGGCGACGATGATGCCCAGCAGAAAGACGGCCTGCACCATCCCCTGCTGTTCCCGCGGAAAAACCTGCCTCAGCGTGGCCTGCGCGGTAGAGAGCAGAGCCGCTCCGCCGGCGCCCTGCACCACACGCCACAGGACGAGCTCCCCCAGGCTGTGTGAGGTGCCGCAGAGAAAGGAGGCGACCACGAAGATAACGATGGAACCGCTCAGATAGTTGCGCCTGCCGAACGTTGCTGTGAAGAAGGCGGTCATGGGGAGCACCACGACGTTGGAGAGGATGTAGCCGGTCGAAACCCAGGCGACCTCCTGAAAGGTCGCTCCCAGATTGCCTGCCATCTGCGGCAGCGCCACATTGACGATCGTCGTATCCAGCACTTCCATGATCGCGACCGTGATGAGGCCCAGGAGAATGAGCCAGCGATAGGCACCGACATCCGTTTGATCTGCAGGCTTCGCTTGAACCGTTGCCATACTATTTCTTACCCAGACAGAACAGAATCGTGTTTCTGCCTCACTGCCTGCGCGCAAATGCGCCTTCGGTCGAAGCCAAGGAGGCCTCCGTCTATAATAACGTTTGGGCGGCAGGGTTGGTATGCAGGTTCTTCTCTCGATTTCGAGTCAGGTTGTATCTCAGCAGGGTGCAGGAGACTCTTCTGCAGGAGATCCTTGCGACGTGTCGAGACGTCTGCAGCTCATTCAGGAGGCCCTGCACCCCATGCCTTGTAAATCCTGACAATCCTGTCCAAAATGAATCTGTCTTTGTTTTGATTTATGGCCGTTCTTTGCGCCGCAGCCAGCGCATGCCGGAAGCGCGCCGCAGCCGGTCCAGCAAAACGGCCCCCAGAATCACCAGCCCCAGCGCCACCTTCTGCGTATAGGGCTCGACATTGGTCAGGTTCATCCCATTCCTAATAACCGCGATAATGAACGCGCCGATCAGAGTGCCGAAGATAAAGCCTTCGCCGCCCACCAGACTGGTGCCGCCGACCACTACCGAGGCGATCACATAGAGTTCGTACGCCTGCCCATACGTGGGAGACCCGGCGTTGAGCTGCGACGTGGTGATCACGCCGCCCAGACCGGCGCACAGCCCGCTCACCACGTAGACGAACAGGAGAGTCCGCTTGGTGCGGATGCCGGACAGACGGGCCGCTTCCGGGTTTCCACCGACCGCATAGATATAGCGGCCGCTCACAGTGCGGTTCATGAAGAGATGGGCGATGAGGTAGAGCAGGAGCATCAGGACGACGGCGTTCGGGAGCGAAGCCAGACTGGATCCGCGCCCCAGCCAGATGAAAGAGGCCGGAATAGCGTTGATCGACTGCCCCTGCGCCACGATGTACGCGGCTCCGCTCGCCACCTGCATCATCGCCAGGGTCGCGATAAAGGGCGGGATTTTGAACTGGGTGATCATCAGCCCGGAAAACAGTCCCACCAGACCACAGACCGCAACCGCCGTCAGCGAGGCGGCGGCCATCGTCGCGCCGGAGGCGGAGGATCCGCCCCAGGCCCGGATCAGCCAGGCCGTGATGACGGCGGAGAGCGCGATCAGACTGCCGACGGAGAGGTCGATGCCACCCGTGAGAATCACCATCGTCATACCGATCGCGATGATGGCGATGACCGCGATCTGATCGGAGACATTGCGCAGATTTCCGGCGGAGAGGAAAGCGGAGGTGCGTCCAGACGGCGGGATCTCGATCCGGGTGCGCGCGAAACCGGGAGCGTGGGTTTGCAGGGTGTCGAAGACCGTCCACTGGCGGCAGGCGGGAGTCGTGAGGATCAGATCGACCGCTCCTTCTGTCTGCGCCGTCTGCTCCAGGGCCTGCCGAACGGCCGGAGGGTCGCCCAGGATCGCCCGGACATGCGTATAGCCCGCCGACTTCAGGAGCGCCTGCTCCGTGTCCGCAAACTCGATCTCTTCTGCGTCCCTCTGCCCAACGACCACGATATGAGCCTGCCGGTCGGCAGCGCCGAGGGCGCGGAACAGCGCCTCCGCGCCCGGTCTGCCGGTCGGTTTCTCTTCGTGGTAAGTGGCCCAGGTGAAGAAGCCGCAGAGCAGCAGCAGGACGCCCGCCATCCCATACCGTGCCAGCAGAGCCGGCAGGCTGGAAGGGCGTTTCGCTTCCGTCTCTCGAACTGCCTTCGGCGTTTCGCTCATTTTGCTTTTGCGAGCGCCGGGTCTTTGTCGGCGTCGGCTTTGGTGTAGAGGGTGGTCGGAATGAGCGTCTGAGGCGCGACCGTTTCCCCCGCCATGTACTTTACGATCGCCTGAATGGTCATCTGCCCGATCTTATCCGGATACTGTATCGGTTCGGCATAGATCCTGCCGTCCTTGACCGCCTGTTTCGCCTCCAGCTGGCCGTCGAAGGAGATGATCCTGACCTTGCCCTGCCGCCCCGCCTTCTCGATGGCGGCGATGGCTCCAAACGCGGTCGGATCGTTGATGCAGAAGATACCGGCCAGGTCGGGGTTCTTCTCCAGAATGTCCTGCGCCGTTTTATACGCCTCGTCGCGCGTCGCCTTGCCGTCGAGCTGCGCCACGATCTGCAGGCCCTTGGCCCCGGCCAGCACCTCTTTGAAGCCTTTGGTGCGCTGGAGAACCGACTCGGCTTCGGGGAAGTCGATGATCGCGACTTTACCCTTGCCGTTGAGCGCCTCGATCATCGCCTGGCCTGCCAGTTTGCCGCCCGCATAGTTGTCGGTCGCTATGTGCGAGACGACTTTGCTTGCGGTATCGAGGCTGGCGATATCGGCGGTAAAGACCGGAATACCCGCCGTATTGGCCGCCGATATCGCGGTACCGACAGAGCGGGAATCGCATGGGCAGAGCACGATCGCGCTCACCTTTTTGACGATGAAGTCGTTGACCTGATCCTTCTGGCGGGCGGCATCTTTCTCCCCTGCCGTCACGATGACGTCAAACCCGTTCTTCTTTCCCTCTTCCACCATCGCATCGCCCATGATTTTGAAGAAGGGATTTTCCAGCGTGAGCACGGAGACGCCGATCGTCTTTTTTACAGCGGTTCCGGAGGGGGGAACCGGCGCGGGGCCGCTGACAGCGGGAGGTGGGGTGCTGCTGTTACAGCCTTGCAGGCAGACCAGCGTCAGCGCCATCGCGAGCGGGGCCATGACCTGCGCGAAAGCGCGGGATCGTCTCAACATCGTCGTTTGTCCTTCTTGCTCCGCTTCTGCATGGGGAGTCTCTGTTACCGCTCGTTTCGCGAAAACAGTCAGGCTATCCTGCACGAATTGAGAAGCGCCCTCATCAGCGGCGGCTTTGATGTTTGCATAGTACAGCGACAGGAGGCCGATGCGCCCTGACTAAGTAGGCCTGCATAGTCCCTTCGTACTTTTCCCGGCAATGAATTGCCGTTCTGATACGGGAAGTCCGCCTTCGCGGACTCAATGCATTCGAGTCCACGAAGGTGGACTTCCCCTTTTAGCGCGGGATTTCAATCCCGTAAGCACAAACTACGAACAAACTATGCCAGAGTGCTTAGCAGAGATTTTGGAGATCAGCCTGCTGTCTGTCCTTCGCCAAGCCCAGGGGCTGTGTTTGCCCGGCAGTCCTGCTTCAGCCGCTGACAGTACAGGCAGCTGCACCCGAGACGCAGCAGCGCCTCGGGTGTCTCGCGCATCACTTCCGCCTGCGCGGAGACCGCATCCCTGCCGCGCATCGTGCGCAGAACGCTCTCCCCGAGAACCGCTTCCTGCACCAAGCTGCGGGCATAAAGCTTCTCGTAAGCCGCCGCAAAGCGCCCATGCCAGGGGCAGTCGGGTACGAGCGCCTCGCGCCTTACGCCGTTTTCCACGACGGGGCAGAGAAAGCCGAGGAGCGGCAGACCTGCCCGGTACTCTCCCAGATGCAGGATCGTGTTGGCTGACGGAGGCGCGAACAGCAGTATCTTCCCATCCAGAGCGGCCAGACGGCCCAGCGGCCCGTCCTCACTGAGCGGGGAGCGGGACGAGTCGTGACCTGCCAGGAGGGCGGAGGCGTGTCTGCCGACGGCTGCAAAGGAGTGAGTCGGATGCGCGCTGCGCCGCACACCGGGCCTTCTCCAGAAACAGTCCGTCACCGCGCCGACCCGCGACGGAGTCGTGCGTGAATCGTAGGGAAGATGCCCGACCCAGGAGAACGTGAAGGCCGGCATGACGAGCGTGCCATCCGGGCCGAGAATCGAAAGCAGCGTCTCTATCAGAGCCTCTGCACCGCCCTCGATGTATCCGAACTGGCTCAGCGCAAAATGGCCCAGGACCAGATCTCCCTCCGCAAGCCCTGCCTGCACCAGCGCGGCCTTTACTTCCGCCTGCGTGAGATAAGGGCGCAGACGCACCATGCCGCGCTGCGCCAGGAAAGCGAAGATCTGCTCCAGACGCCTGACATCCGGACTGCCGCTGCCCATATGGCGCTGGAGCAGGGCGGCGATCTCCCCGGCAGTGCGCTTCCCGCTGGCGAACATGAGCGCGTTCTGCAGCCACATCGGCGCTCCGTATCCGGATTCGATCTGCAGCACGCTGCGCGCGTAGTCCGCGTCCTCCTCCTGCAGGTCTTCGAAGGCTGCGAAGCCCCGAAAGGCTTTGACAGGCACACAGCGGCTCATGGGCGGCAGCGGATCCTCCTCTGGCATCTCGATATCGAAGAACTCACGGGACAGATGCCGCATCCGGGCTTGTGCCTCTTCATACACACGATCCAGATGTGCCTGGAGAGTGGAGACGCGCTCCTGCAGGAGTTCCTGGGGCAGAAGACTGGCGGAACCCAGCAGATGCCGACGCTCCACGGCCAGGATCTCCGGGCAGGGAATGAAAGACAGGGCAGGCACAAGACGGCCTGCCGAACCCAGTTTCTGCCCATAACGCTCATAGAGACTCGTGAGGTGCCTGCGCCGTATCGCGGCTTCCCCTGCCTTGCCGTCGCCCCGCAGACTTGTGGCTGCCGCCGCCTGCAGGCTGCGTATACCCTGGTCCGCCGTCAGCTCCGTGAGCCAGAGCGCCTCTTTCCATCCGGCATTGGCCAGGAAAGCGGCGTAGGTGGCGGCGACACGGGCCATATCCGTCAGCATGCGCGCGGAGATGCGGTCCGGCGTGTCTGTCGCCAGGTGATGCGTGGCGCTGTAGTGCCAGAGGGAGGGAGTGGGGGCTCCGATCAGCGGTTCGCCGCAGATATTGTCGATCATTTCGGCATCGGTGCGCCGCCAGCGGAAAAGCGGATTCTCCTCGGCCAGGCGCGTGAGCAGCGCGGCGGCGAACTCCTCGGTATAGGAGGGCAGGGCCATCAGGTTATCGGACAGCGTGCAGGTCGATGTGACGCCGTTCTGATCCGTCCCGACCGTGTCGATATTCAGGCCCGCGCACAGATGCCGCGTCTCATCTGGGTTCCGGATCAGGGCGTTGAACCCGCGCACCTCCATCGGCAGCAGGATACGGAGGCTGCGCTGCAGCGGCGGGATCTCCCCAGCCTGCACCATGGCGCGGATCGCGCGGACCACTTCCAGCGCGACCGCGATCTGAGAGCAGTTGTCATCGGCACCGAACTCGTCGTAGTGGCCGGTCAGGAAGATCTCCTCCGGCGTCGATCCGCGCAGCAGTCCGCTTACCACGGGCAGAACCCCGGCATAGTGGGTTGTGTTCACGAGTGCATGGAGACGGAGGGTCTGTCCGGCGGCGAGGAGGAGGCGCAGGCGCTGACCCTGCTCCGGGGAGAGCGAAAACCCGAAGCCTTTGTTCGGACGGTCCCAGGGCGGGATCGTGTAGTTGTGCCACTCGTTCGTTCGGTCCACTTCGGGGCCGTTCTTGAAGAAGCGGTGCGTGCTGCGGCAGTCGCTCACCAGTCCCAGCGCGCCCGCC
>JAYTGR010000172.1:0-6769 GCA_043733205.1 Chthonomonadaceae bacterium | reverse complement strand
CATTTCCAGGCGGAACTCGGCGTCGCGCCTGATCCGACAACGCGTGCGCTCGTAGCGCATCTTCTGCCGGATCTGCTCATTGTGGAACGATCTATTTTGGAAGAGTCGGCTCGGCGACCGCGCAAACAACTGAAAAGGTCGGCGCAAGACGGTTTGCTTAGGTCTCCTGATGTGCGGCTCTCCCCGGTCCTGCCCCCCCGCTTCGACCGTTTTTTTGGACGTGACCGGGAGCTGGCCGACGTGAGTGCGCTGCTAGCGCAACCGGGTTGTCTGGTGACCCTGACCGGTACAGGCGGCGTCGGGAAGACACGGCTGGCGCTGGAAATTGCAGAGACGGGAGCCAGGGAGTGGCAGGCTATTTTCGTGCCACTGTCCGAAGTGCGCGATGCGGATATGCTGCTCGAAACCCTGCGTAAGACGCTGGGGTTGCCCTCACTTGCTGCCGACGATCCGGTGGCGACCATCGCAGAGCATCTCTCACGAAGACCCCTGCTGCTGATCTTGGACAATTTCGAGCAGATCGCTCCCGAAGGCGCTCTGGCAATAAGGGAGTTGATGCACCGAGTGCCTACGCTTCGCTGTCTCGTTACTTCCCGTGTACGGCTTTTACTGGATCTGGAGCAGGAAATCCCGCTGTTGTCACTGCCGTCGCCAGATGTGACTACCGCGCGAAATGCGGAACACGCTGAATTGCTGCAGAACCCCTGCATGGCTCTGTTTGTGGATCGCGCGCGCGCGAGTTCGCCGGGCTTTACAATTACCACGCGCAACGCGGAAGCTCTCGTTCGGCTGGTAATACAACTCGAAGGACTGCCGCTCGCCTTGGAGTTGGCCGCTGCCCGTGCTGCCGTGCTGACACCCCGACAGATGCTGGAGGTGCTCCAACACCGCCCTTTTGATCTGCTGGCAGGAAACCAGCCTCTGCTTGCCACGCGCCACCGATCCCTGCGCGAAACCATTGCCTGGAGCTATGGCCTGCTCACGCCGGCCCTCCAGAGATTTTTTCGATGGCTCTCCGTTTTTCACGGAGGGTGGACCCTGGAAGCTGCCGAGGCTGTCACCGGCGATCCGCTGGCACTGGACCACTTGGCGCAGCTTGAGGCAGCTTCGCTGGTTCGGGCTATGGAAGGGAAGGCCAACGAGAGTTTGCGTTTTTCAATGCTGGTTACCCTGCGTGCTTACGCGGAGGAGCAGCTCGACGCAGGCACGGAGGCTACGGAGGCACGGGGCAGGCACGCCGCCTATGTCTCTGCGCTGGCGATGGAAGCGGCCGCGAAGATGCACGGACCTGAGGAGAACTTTTGGCTGCAACGCCTGGATGAGGAACTGGACAATATACGGGCGGCCTTCCAGACGTGGATGGCATGTGCGGAAGGACAGGAGCGCGGGTTGGCGCTGGCCTCGGATCTGCGATGGTTCTGGTGTACGCAAGGCTACTGGGAAGGGGCTGATTGGCTGGAGCGAGCCTTGAACGTCGCAGGCGCTGCAGAGTTATATGCGCCTGCAGAGCGTGCGAGGGCGCTGCAGGCGCTGGGTCAGTTGAGTCGGATGCGGCATGGTTCGGCCGAGGCCGTGCTTCCGCTGCTTAAAGAGAGCTTGAGGATCTACGAAAGGCTTGGGGATGAAAACGCCGTGGCCGGTCTCCTCATGATGCGCGATGACGACCCGCAAATGCTGGAGAGAGGGCTGGCACTCTGCCGCACTACAGGCAATGAGGGAATGCTGCCTCTCGCATTGCAAACGCTGGCTGGCCACCTATGGCGGAGCGGGGACGACGCCCGTGCGGGAGTCCTGTTCGTGGAGAGCGCACAGCTTCTGCGCCGCAGACAGGATCCGGGCCTAATTGGCTTGCTGTGCGAGTGGAGCTATATGCTTATGTGGCGCGGCGAATATCGTCAAGCAGCGTGCATTCTTGAAGAGTGTCTGGTCCTCGGAGCCGAACTGTCAATAGACGCTGTATCGCATGCAAGTTGGCTCCTTGGCATGGTTCGCATGCATACGGGGGACTATTCCGGTGCGCTCACATTGATAGAGGATTCCGCCTCCCTCCGGCGCAAGCTTGGAGCCTGTCAGGCGCTTGGCTCGACGCTGATGGCGCTGGTGCAAATCCGCATCCTCATGGACGACTTCGTCGGGGCACATGCGACGCTGGCGGAGGCCCAGGCTGTCTCCGAACAGATCGAATGGTCGGTAGGCATGGCGTATGCGCACTGTGCCAGAGGCCGTCTGGCCCTGTATGAAGGCCAGGGAGCGCTCGCACGCAGCATCTATATAGAGTGTCGCGACAACGCGCGGACGCTGCAGGATCCTTTCACCGGCGGCATGTCGTGTTGTGGAATGGGCTGGCTGGGGGTTCGGACACAGGACTGGGCGGGAGCCGAAGAAGCGTTTACAGAGGGCGTAAGGCTGCACGAGGCTGCTCGAAATGAGCGTGGACTTATGGAGTGCCTGCAGGGAATGGCCTGTGCAGCAGCCGGCAGCATGCAGTGGGACCGAGCGGCGCGTCTGCGGGGCAGTGCGCAGGCATGGTATGTGGCTACAGGAGCGGTCTTACCACCTTTAGAGCGTGGTTACTGCGAGCAGGCAGAGACAGCCACCCGCGCGGCGATGGGAGAGATCGCATTTACAAATGCTTTGAACGCAGACATGGGGAAGGCAGAAGGACACCGGCCTGCACTCACAAAAAGGATGGAAAGCGGCGATGTGGAAAGGATGTAGTGTATTTCCAACCCCTTTGATGCGACAGCCGGAAAACCGTCCGATGAGCACCGAAGCGATTCAGACCGAAGATGCCGTCCTGCTCTATCTGGAGGCGCTTCACAAGCAGGTGCCGGGACCTATCGTCCTCCTCTTAGGACAGGCCCAACAATTACCGCTTCACTTTTCATGCTTGGATGACGGGACGATCATGAAGCAGTTATTTTCGCGCGTCTCCTTAGATCATCTGCCCGCCCATCGCAGCGCGAAAGTCGCGGCGTATCTGACGGCAAACCTTGACTGGCTTACTGTGGAATGGTTTCCTTCGTATGCGCCGGAACTCAATCCCATCGAGTATGTGTGGTCCAATGCCAAGGGCGAGCCGACGGCCAACAGTAGCCCCGACACGCTGGCAGACATTGCACATTCCCTCTTGGGCCTGCGCAAAAATTTAGTAAGCGGCCAGGAGGTCATGTACGGTTTTCTGGAAGCATCGAAGCTGTTCTCCAAAAAGGAGGAACGCTCGCTAACCTAATACCTGAATGTCAATAATGTATAGTGGTGTATGGCCCGGAAGACGGTCTGGACGGGGGAAGAGTTCCGCTCTAATATCAGTATTCAGCGCTCTCGGAAATCGAAGGGAGAGCAGGAAAGCTCCCCGCGGGACGAGAACGTATAGGCAAGGTCTTGCACCTTGTGTTGCAGGAAAGGAACATCATGCAGCTTGCTACCGAAACCATTTCGGTTCTCTTTCAGCCACTCGGCACCCCCGCGTCGCTCTGGACGCGCGCGGCGGAGGGGCTTGCGCCGCCGATACGACCCCGTGTCAATGCGCATATTCATTTGCCGCCCAATTTCTCGGCCTTCGACACCGTCGCGCAGGCCATCGACCTGGCGGACGCGCAAAAGGTCAAGGTTCTCGGAGCCAGCAACTACTACGACTACACGGTCTATGGCGAGTTCGCACAGCAGGCGGCGCAGCACGGCATATTTCCTCTGTTCGGCATCGAGATCATCGCGCTCATCGACGACCTCGTTCGCGCTGGCGTCAAACTCAACGATCCCGGCAATCCCGGCAAGATGTATCTCTGCGGCAAAGGCATCTCCCGTTTCGATCCGATGACGCCCGAGGGGGTGGAACTGCTCAGCGTTATCCGCAGCAAAGATTCGGAGCGCATGGCGCGCATGACCGCAGGATTAGCGGAGGTATTCGCAGCGGCAGGGCTGGAGACGGGTCTGGATGCGGAGGCGGTAAAGGCGGGCATCGTGGCGCGGCACGGCAGCCCACTCGCCACGGTCTATCTGCAGGAGCGGCATGTGGCGCAGGCGTTTCAGGAGGCGCTGTTCGCCCAGGCAGCGGCGGCGGAGCGCGGCGCGGTGCTGGCTCGCCTCTTCGGCGTTCCCTCGAAGGCAGGAGCGGACGATGCGGCGGCAGTGCAGAATGAGATTCGATCGCACCTGATGAAAGCCGGTAAACCGGCTTATGTCGCAGAGACTTTCGTCGGTTTCGATCATGCTTATCAGCTCATTCTGGCGCTGGGCGGCATCCCCTGCTATCCTACGCTGGCCGACGGGACCGCGCCGCTCTGCCCTTACGAAGCCCCGGTTGAGACGCTGATCGCCAGCACGAAGGCGCGCAATATCCACTGCGCCGAGTTCATCCCGGTGCGCAACAGCCCGGAAGTCCTGACCCACTATGTGCGGGCCATGCGCGCCGCCGGACTGATCGTCACGGCCGGCACGGAACACAACACGCGTGAGATGCTGCCGATCGAGCCGACGTGTGTGCAGGGTCAGCCGATCCCGGAGGAGATCCAGGAGATCTTCTGGGAGGGAGCCTGCGTCGTCGCCGCGCATCAGGTTCTGACAGCGCAGGGAGAGCCGGGTTTTGTCGATGCTCAGGGCCAGCCCAACGCGGCCTATGGCTCGGACGAAGCGCGCATCGCCTCTTTCCGCAGTTTCGGCGCAGCTGCTATTCAGCGTTATCAGGAGACGCGAACGGCCTGAAAAAAGTGCAGTGCAGGGGCAGATGCGGGGAATGTAAGCCAGAATCAGGCCTTTTGAGGCAGAAATACGCCGGAATGGGGATTTTCGGGGTACATTAGTGGGGGCGGGAACGAAGCATCGTCCGCCGATCAGGAAGAAGGTTCACAACATGAGCAAACATGTACCCGTGCGGACTACTCCTAAGATTGCAGGTTCGCCCGTCTACGGACGCGGGGAACTGGCTGCACTTCCCGGCAATATCGTCTTCAAACATAATCAGCAGTATCATGTGTTTGTCGGGACGAACTGCGTCCTGACGACTCCCGATATGCAGGCAGCCCTGGCGGAAGCGGCACGCGCGCATACCCCGTAACATCGCACCTGCCCGAATCGGCGAACGTCTGCATCCGTAAAACCAGAGACTAGGAGTCCTACGATGAGTTCACGACAAAAAGGAAAACACCGACCGCGTCATCATGCCCACGCTGTCAAGCCCGCCAGCCTGCCGAAAGACTGGAAACTGCCGCCGCTGCCGAAAGAGGAAGTTGCCGCAGAACCGGTGAAAGCCGCTAAATAGATCGTTGCGTCAGGACCATTTCGTGCTGCAGACGCATGACGCCATAAAACCGGGCCGGAGCAGACTGCTCCGGCCCGGTTCACGTTTCAGGGCTCTATGTTGGTTACCGGCTGGCGGTGGCGCGGCCTTCGCGGAGGAAGGCTGCGAACTGCGGTGCGGTGAAGAGGGATCCCTGTTTGGTCCGCAACGCCTGACCCTCTGGAGAGACGATCGCATAGACCGGCAGGCCGACGGCGCTCGTCAGTTTCTGTTCCAAGTCTTTATTGCGATCGTTTTCCGGCGTGCCGTTGTCGGTGTAGAGTTTGACCCGCACCATCTTGTTCAACTCTCGCAGCACTTCCTGCTGTGGGAAAATCCCCTCTTCCACCTGACGGCAGTTGGTGCAGGTGTAGCCGGTGAAGTCTACGAAAACGAGTTTGTTCTCCGCTTTGGCCTGCGCCAGCGCCGCTTGATAGTCCGTCAGGAAAGGCAGGCCTTCAGCGCCGTTCGAAGCGGTATGCCTGCCGGGATAGATCCGGGGCGGAAGCAATGCATCTATCTGTCCGAGAGGTGCGCCTTCCATCGCCAGCAGGCAGTAGAGACCGGCGACAACCGTAGCGCCTCCCAGAACGCGACGCAGCCAGCCGTATTTGGTGGCACCATCGTGCGCCAGACGCAGGCCTCCGAGTAGGTAGAGGCCAGCGATCACTGCAATCATTGCCCAGATCGCCAGAAAGACCGGCCGCGTGAGAACCCCCCAACTCCAGACGAGATCCGCATTGGAGAGAAACTTCATTGCCGCTGCGATCTCTAAAAAGCCCATAAAAGCCTTGACAGAGATCATCCAGGATCCCGCACGCGGCAGCTTCGCAAGGTACTGCGGGAAGAGTGCCAGCAGGAAGAAAGGCGAGGCGAACGCTGTGCTGAACGCCAGCATTCCCACCACCGGATAGAAGATACTGCCTTTCGTAGCGGCCACCAGCAGCGTCCCTACAAAGGCTACGGTGCAGGTGAACGAGGTCAGAGTGAAGGTCAGGCCCATGAGCAGTGGGCCGAGGAGACCGCCTTTTGAAGTGCCCGACTGCGCGGCATTGGTCAGCTTAGCTGGCACGATGATCTCGAACACGCCCAACAGATTGGCTGCCAGAACCAGAAACAGAACTGCCAGGCCGATGTTGACGATTGGGCTGGCCGCCAGCTTTTGAATGCCGCTCGCACCGAAGAGCAGTGTCATGATGAGCCCGAGGCCGGTGAACGTTCCCACGATACCGGCGCAGTAGGCCAGCGCATCGCGCACTCCATGGGCGTTCGACTGCTCGCGGCGTTTAGCGAAGAAGCTGACCGTGATCGGCACCATCGGAAAGACGCAGGGTGTCAGCAGCGCCAGGAACCCCGCTCCCATCGAGAACAGAATGAAGGAGAAAAGCCCGCTGTTTTGGGCGTGCTGAATGTCCTTGATCGTATCGTCCGCAGGTGCTGCAGTTTTGGCGATAGGCGGCGCGCCGCCGGGCGAATTCCCCTGCCTGCCGG